>NZ_ANAZ01000015.1:0-217384 GCF_000340985.1 Nocardiopsis valliformis DSM 45023 | reverse complement strand
CCACAGCGCTGAACCCAGCCCTCACCGCCGGGTGCCCGATGGCACGCGTGACCGGCCGCGACACGCGACCCGATCCCCGCAGGGCTGGGGAGACTGCTGCCCTCGCTGCCACTTTCCGTCGCCTACCTTGACCGGCCGCGACACGTTCAGGCGGTGGGCACCGGCGTGTGGAGGGCACCGGCCGAAGGCCGCGCAGTTGGTAGTTGGGCCCCTTTGGGGCCCGTTGGCCACCCCGGACCACACCTCCCCCGTTTCCCGATAGCCGCCCACCGCCGTCGTAGCGAAGCGGGTCAAGGTGGAGCGCCCCGATCCGGCGAAGCCGCGACGGCGACGACCTTGACGCGCGCAGCGGAGACGGCAACCATCAAGCGGCGGGAAACGGGGGAACCGCAACCCGAACCGCAGGCCCCAAGCCCCAGACCCCACACAGGCCGCACACAGACCCCACCCCGGAATCAACCAACAGCATCCCGAATCCGGGCGCGGGCCTCTGCTGATTCCTGGCGGTCGGGCCTATTCGGCCTTGGCGGGGACGCGTTCCTCGCGCAGCCGGCTGGTGTCGGCCTCGGCCTGGGCCACGTTGCCGCGCACCAGGACCACCACGACCAGGGTCAGCGCGAAGCCGCCCACCCGCAGCGCCAGCAGGAGCGGGTCCTCGGGCAGCTGTTCGCCGAAGAGCAAAGTGCCGACCACCACCACGAACACGTTGCCGACCACGTTGGACACCGGTGCGGTGATGGAGGCCCGGGAGCGTTGCATCGAGGTCTGGAAGAGCACGATGCCCACCGCCCAGCCCAGCGCGTACAGGTAGGGGTAGGGAGAGAGCAGGGCGGGCACGATCGCGGCGAGGAAGCCGTTGTCGGCGAGCAGACCGCCCAACCCCTTGCCCTGGAGCCCCGCGCTGCCCTGGGCGAGCCCGGCGGCGGCGCCCATCGCGGCGGCGGAGACGTACTTGCCCCGGCCGCCCACGAAACCCATCGCGGCCACGCAGGCCACGACCGTCACCACGCTGACGGTCACCAGCAGCGGGGTGTTCGCGGTGGTCCCGGTCTCGGCGCCGTCCACGGTGGAAAGGCTGAGCAGACCCAGGGCCACCGGCATGACGCCCAGCGCCACGTACTCGCCCCTGGTGATCCGCTCACCCATCACCAACGTGATGAACAGCAGCGTGCTTGCCACGCCGGCGGCGAAGGCCGGTTGGGCGACCGACACCGGGGCCAGGCCGAGGGAGACGATCAGGCCCACACTGCCCAGGGCGGCGAAGACGCAGCCGAACACCCAGCGCGGGTTACCCAGCAGTACTCTGGCCAGGTGAAGAGGACGGTGGATCGAGATCGACTCGGAGCCGTGCAGCGCACGCTGTTCTACGGTCAGGCCGATCGTGTAGACCACTGCGGAGAGCAGCGCGACCAGGAGTCCGATCACGGGAGGGGGCCTTTCGGCTCGGTACCGCTGAACCCGACTGGGCCAGAAGGTTGACGGCCTCCATATAACCAGTTCTAGTCTGGTCTGGCGAGCGCCTACCCCCTGGTCGGCCGACTAAGAGTAATGGCGGTTCGTTGTCGAACAGGAACCTGTAACTACCCGCGAGGCGCGGCGGCGAGAGATGGGGCACGGTGCAGGACCCGGGCGAGGACGCCACCCCCGAGGACAGGGCCGTCCCCGAAAGGGTGGAAGAACGACCCCCGAAGGATCCGAGGGCCGCGAAGGCCCCGGAGGGGCGTGCGGACGAAGGCACCGCCAAGGCAGCGAAGCCGGAGCGGAGCCAGGACCAGGAACCTGACCAGGACACGGAGCCTGACCAGGAGCCGGACCAGGATCAGGATTCCGAACAGGCCTCCTGGCGGAGCCGGTGGTCCGAGCGCGCCCCCTACTGGCTCACCGCGGCCCCCTGGCGCCGCCTGGCCTGGCGTGTCCCCGGCCTGCGACGGCCCGGTTCCCGCTTCGAGCCCGGCCCTCTGGGCCTGCTCGGCGTGATGCTCGCGGCCATGGCCGTCACCCTGCTGCTCCTGCAGGCTGGCTCCGGCGGGATCGGCGGTGACCAGGGCGAGTTCGCCGACGAACCGGTCTCCGTCCCCGGCCCGCCCGACGGCGAGCTGCGCATCATGATGGTGGGTGACTCCGCCACCCAGGGCAGCAGCGGCGACCACACCTGGCGCTACCACCTGTGGTCGCACCTGTCCGAGCAGGACGTGGAGTTCGCATTCGTCGGCCCCCGCGACGACCTGCACTCCCTCGCCGACGAGGAGGGCTCCGGCGACCACAGCTACGCCGTGCCCGACTTCGACACCGCCCACGCCGCCCGCTGGGGCGCCACCGCCCAGGACCTGTCCGCCGACATCGCCCAGATCGCCGCCGAGCACGAACCCCAGTACCTGCTCCTCCTCGCCGGGACCGAGGACATCCTCTCCGGTGGCAGCGCCGACCACGCCCTCGACGGCATCGCCGAGACCGTCTCCACGGTGCGGGTGGTGCTGGGTGACGCCCGCTTCGTGGTCGGCGAGCTCCCCGACGTGGAGGGCAGTGCCGACGACACCCGGGTCAACGGCGAGATCGAGCGCTTCAACATGGGCCTGGTCGACCTCGCCGAGCAGCTCACCTCCGGTACCTCGCCCGTGGTCGTCGCCCAGGTCGCCAAGGAGTACGCTCCGGTCCACGACAACTGGGACGCGACCAACCCCAATGTGCGCGGCGAACTCAAGATCGCCGCCGCCTTCGCCGACGCCCTGGCCGCGCCGCTGGGGGTGGGGGAGGAGTACCCGAGACCGCTGCCCTCGCTGTCCGCGGGGCCGCTGACCGCGCCCGAACCCGAGTACGAGGAGACCGACGACGGGCTCCTGCTCAGCTGGAAGAACGTGCCGGGAGCCACCGACTACCGGGTGGTGCAGCGCAGGGTGGCCCCCGACCCGGACGACGCCGCGGTGATCCCGGCCGACATCGAGAGCGACGAGGACGAACACTTCCTGGTGATCGGGTCGCTCTTCAGCGGGGCCCGCTACGAGTTCGTCGTGCACCCCTACAAGGGCAGGGACGAGGGCACCGAGTCCGAACCGCTCCAGCTGGTGTGGGACGACGAGCCGCCGCCCGCGCCCGACTGGGTCCGCACGCACGGCAGCGGCTCCGTGGTGACCTGGCAGGACGTTCCCGAGGCCGGGCATTACGAGGTGTGGGTCCGGGTGCTGGAGTGCGTGCCCGACGACAGCCGCCCTCCTGCCGATGGCCGCCGCGCGCCCGCCGACAACCGCGGGCTGACCGGGGGCGACAACACCGGGAACTCGACCACCGACGACCAGGACACCCCCGGCGGCGGTGGCGGCCAGGGCGGCGAAGAGCCCGGGCCCACCCCCTCCTCGCCGCCGACGACACCGCGCCCCGAACCCGATCCAACCCCCGAACCCTCGGTTCCCGCCGTTCCGCCGCCGTCGCCGGGCACCACCTGCGAGCCCCGGGACGACCGCGGCCCCCGGGACGGCGAGGGCTGGCGCACGCTCGGTTCAGCAGGAGAGGACCCGCGCTGGGCGGCGACGGTCTCGGGACCGTACGAGATCGTGATCCGCTCCTACCGGGACTACGTGGAGGGTGGATACTCCGACAGCGTCCTCCTGGAGGGCTGATGACCGCCCGCGACCACGCCCGGCCTTCGTCCCCCGGGGCGCCCGCGACGCCCGCCACGGCCTCCCGGCCGGCGGCCGCACTGCTGCCCTGGCTGGTGGGCGCGGTCGCGGGGGTGCTCGCGCTGGGCCCGGCGCTGGGGCCGGGCTACGTGCTCCGCTACGACATGCTCTTCGTCCCCGAACTCTCGCTGCCCGCGGTGCTGGCGGGCGCGGACGGCTTTCCCCGGGCGATCCCGAGCGACGCCGTGGTGGCGGCCCTGACCCTCCTGCTGCCTGGTGACGTGGTGCAGACCCTCGCCCTGCTGGCGGTGTTCACACTGGGCGGGGCGGGCGCTTTCCGGTTGCTGGTCCGCCTGGCCGGGCCCCTGCTGGCCGCCCGGCTGCCGGACGCCCCGCAGGGGGCCGTGCTGGCCGCGGGCGCGGCTGCCGGGGTCGCCTACGTGTGGAACCCGTTTGTGGCCGAGCGTCTGCTGCTCGGACAGTGGGCGGTCCTGCTGGGGTACGCCGGGCTGCCGTGGGTGCTGCGGGCGGTGGTCCGGCTGGCGTCGGCGCGGCCGGGCACCGGGCTGGCCGGGCTGGTGTGCTCACTGGTTCCGGCGGCGGTCGGCGGGTTCTCCTCGGTGGTCCTCAGCGCGCTCACCGCTGGTCCGCAGGCGCTGGTCGGACCGCGCCGCTGTCGGGACGCCGCTCTGTTCGTGTTCGCGTTGGTCCTGATCTCCCTGCCGTGGTTGCTGCCGTCGCTGACCAGCGGAGCGGCCACCGATCCGGCCGGTGTGGAGGCCTTCGCGGCCCGGTCGGACACGCCCTTCGGGGTGCTGGGGTCGTTGCTATTGCTGGGCGGGGTGTGGAACTCGGGTGCGGTGCCGCCGGGGTATGGGGAGCTGGTCACGGCGCTGGCGCGGTTGCTGCTCTGCGCGGTCTCCCTCACCGGCTGGGCCTGGTGGCTGTGGCGGTCGCGTCCGGCTGTGGGGATCGGGCTTTCGGTGTCGGCCGCGGTGGGCTTCGGGATCGCTCTGCTGGGGGTGTTCGCCCCGGGGCGGGAGTTCCTGGCCGCGCTGATCGGCCTGTGGCCGGGGTTCGGGCCGCTGCGCGACGGTCAGCTGTACCTGGCGCCGCTCGCCCTGGTGCAGGCGCTCGGCCTGGGCGCCGTGGTGCTCTGGCTGCTGCGGGTCCTGGCCCTGTGGCGGGTGGTGGCCGTGGTGTTCCTGGTGCTGGCACCCGTGGTGGTGCTGCCGGGGCTGCTGTGGGGCGCGGGCGGGCGGTTGGCCCCGGTGGAGTACCCCGGGGAGTGGCTGGCGGCCCGGGAGGCGGTGGCGGCGGACGACCGACCGGGGGCGGTCCTCGTCCTGCCGTGGAGCGCCTACCGCGGGCTGAAGTGGTCGGGGGAGCCGGTGGTGGTGCTGGACCCGGCAGCCAAGCTGTTCGACCGCCGCACGCTGTGGAACGACGACCTGAGCGTGGGCACCGCGGACGGCGGGCGGGTCGTGGTGACCGGTGAGGACGCCCGGGCGCGGGAAGCCGCCCGCCTTCTCGAACCCGACCCTGAGAGCGGTCTGCCCGGACCGGAGTTGCTCGCGGACCCCGATGCCCTGGCAGAACTTCTGGGTGGCCTCGGGGTGCGTTACGTGGCCGTGTCAGCGCCGGTCGATAACCGGTTCTGGTCTGGTGCGGAGGAGCTTTCGGTGGTGGTCGAGGGGGTCGATCTGACCCTCCTTGAGGTGTCAGATCAGCACATCAATGCTGATAAAGACGACATTTCGGGGTTGGAAGTTACCGGGGGGTTAGTTACAGTTGGGGCAATCATCTGGTCTATAGCTAGATCAGGTTCTAGTCTCGGGTTCCAGCGTCCCCAACCACAAACGGTGCGGGGCGCGCGGAAGGAGATCCCCAAGTGATCAAGGTAATCGCCGCCTGTGTGATCGGCGCGGCTCTGGCGGGTGGTGCCACTGTGGTGGCCACCAACCTCGCCACCGAGTCCACCGCGACCGCGGAACCGGTGAACGAAACCCTCTACAACTACGGCGACCGCTAGGTGGCCGTTTTCGGTTGAGGTAGGCGGGCGCCCCGCCACCAGTGGGGCGCCCGCCCCACCCACTTTTCGCGGTCGCACCCCTCGCGGCCGCCCACCCCAGTGACGTCCGGTCGACGGGCCTGTTCGGCGTGCGCTCAGTGCTACCCCACGGCACTCACGCAGCGTGTCCACTCGCAATCCCTGAGTGGCATCGCTCAGGTCCCGCGCCCGGTACCGCGCGGAAGGAGAGCGTGTGGTCTTCCAGAAGGTCCCGACCCGGGTGGAGCCCGGTCTCCCCATGATCACCCCCGCTCCGGCCGTGATTCCCGCCCCCGCACCGGCGGAGCCCGCCGAATCCACCGCACCCGAACCGGTCACGGTCCGGGCCGCACCGGTCGACCCAGCCGACCCCGGCCCCCGCCTCGACGGCGTCCGGATCGTGATGGTCAACTGGCGCGACCCCTGGCAGTCCACCGCCGGCGGAGCCGAGGAATACGCCTGGCGGATCAGCCGCCACCTGGCCGAACGCGGCGCCATCGTCACCTTCCTGACCAGCCGCGAACCCCACCAGGCCCGGGTCGAGACCAAGGACGGCATCGTCATCCGCCGGATGGGCGGAAAGTTCACCGTCTACCCGCGCGTGATGGCCTGGCTCGCCCTGTGGCGGCGCGAGTACCACCTCGCCTTCGACTGCATGAACGGCATCCCGTTCTTCTCCCGGCTGGTCCTGCGCCGCCGCACCAGGGTCGTCAGCGTGGTCCATCACGTCCACGACCTCCAGTTCAACGCCTACTTCCCGGCGCCGATGGCCTGGTTCGGCCGCTTCCTGGAGTCGGCGGTGGCCTCCCGGGTCTACCGGAAGTGCACCACTGTCACCGTCTCGGAGTCCTCCCGCGCTGCCATGCGCGACAAGCTCGGCTGGCGCGCGCCGATAGAGGTCATCCACAACGGATGCCCACCCGTCACCCTCCACCACCCTCAAACGTCGCCTTCGGCGCAGGCTTCTTCCGACGTCACCCTCCACCACCCTCAAACGTCGCCTTCGGCGCAGGCTTCTTCCGACGTCACCCTCCACCACCCTCAAACGTCGCCTTCGGCGCAGTCCGTTTCAGCGGCCCCACCCGAGTTGGCAGCCGCGGCCCCGGCCCACGACGCCGCGCCCGCGCTGGTCAGCCTCGGCCGGCTCGTCGTGCAAAAGCGCGTCTCCCGGGTCGTGGACCTGGCCCGCACGCTCGAGGACGACCACCCCGGCCTGCGCGTGCACATCATCGGCCGCGGCCCCGAGGGCGAGCACCTCGCCGAACAGGTCGGCCGCGACGGTCTCGGAGACCGGGTGGACCTGCACGGCTTCCTCTCCGAGGAGGACAAGAACTCCGTCCTGGCCAGCTGCCACCTGCACGTGACCGCCTCCGAATTCGAGGGCTGGGGCCTGACCGTCATCGAGGCCGCCCGGCTCGGCGTGCCCACCGTGGCCTACGATGTGGACGGACTTCGCGATTCGGTCCGTGACGGCGAGACCGGCTGGCTCGTCCGCGAGGGCGAGACCCTCGAGGACGTCGTCTCCCGGGCCCTGAAGGAACTGTCCGACCCCCGGCGGGCGGAGGAGGTCCGGCGCGCCTGCCGCGCCTGGGCGGCCCAGTTCACCTGGGAGGCCAGCGGTGCCCGCATGACCCGACTGGTCGCCGCGGAACTGTCCCTGGGAACCCCCGTCCCCGCCTCCGACCCCGCAGCAGGCAAGAAAGCGAAGATGTGACTTCGGCGGAATCCACCGCCAGGCGCGAACCGGAGGATTCCAGAACACCGACCGCCCCCGGCGGAGTGGACGAGAAGCTGCTGGCGCGGCTCAAGGTCCTCGCGGTGTGTCTGCTCCTGGGAGCACTGGCAGCGAGCATCGACCCCGGCAGGATCGTCAGCGACACCAAGATCGACCTGACGATCAACCCCCTGGGGTTCATGGAGCGAGCCCTCCACCTGTGGGACGCCTCCTACTTCGGCCAGCTCCAGAACCAGGCCTACGGGTACTTCTTCCCGAACGGCCCCTTCCACCTGCTGTTCGAGGTGCTCGGCATGCCCGAGTGGCTCATCCAGCGCGTGTGGATGGCGGTGCTGCTCATCGCCGCCTTCGTGGGGGTGTACAAGGTCGCCGAGGCCCTGGGCCTGGGCACTGTCAACACCCGCATCCTCGCCGGTGTCGCCTACGCGCTCGCCCCGCGCGTGCTCACACTGCTCTCGTACAACTCGGCCGAGCTGCAGCCCATGCTGCTCATGCCGTGGATCCTGCTGCCGCTCATCCTGGGCACCAAGCATGGCTACCCGCCCGCGCGGATGGCCCTGCTGTCCGGGCTGGCCTTCCTCATGTGCGGCGGTACCAACGCCGCCTCCGAGCTGGCGGTCCTGGTCGTCCCCGGCCTCTACCTGCTCACCCGGGCCAACGGGCCGCGCAAGTGGCGGCTGATCCTGTGGTGGTCGGGCGCGCTCGTGCTCGCCTCGTTCTGGTACATCGTCCCGCTGCTGATCATGTCGCGGTACGTGTACTCGTTCATGCCCTACACCGAGGACGCCGCCGTCACCACGGGGATCACCTCCCTGTTTAACTCCCTGCGCGGCACCTCCAACTGGATGGGCTTCCTGCCCGACATGGGCAACACCGCGCTGCCCTCGGGCGCCGAACTCTCCCTGACCCCGTGGCTGGTCGCGGTCACCGCGCTGGTCGCCGGGCTGGGCCTGGCCGGGCTGATCAACCGGCGCACCCCCGAACGCCTCTTCCTCATCAGCACCCTCCTGGTGGGCACCGCGATCGTCGTCGCGGGCTTCACCGGCGCACTGACCGGCCCGTTGGCGCCGTTCATGCGTGAGCTGTTCGACGGCGCCCTCGCGCCCTTCCGCAACGTCCACAAGTTCGACGCCCTCATCCGCCTGCCGATCGTGCTCGGCCTGGCGCACCTGCCGGTCGTGGTCGCCCGCGACTGGTCCGACCGCAGGGGCAGTGGCCCGGAGACGCTGGCCAGGGTCAGAAGGACCGTGGCCGGGGCCAGCGCCGCCGTCTTCCTCATCACGCTCACCCCGATCGCCACCGTCGGCATCGCCCCGCGCGGCGGTTTCGAGGAGATACCGGACTACTGGTACGAGGCCGTGGACTGGCTGGAGGACCGCGGCGACGAGCGCGGCATGACCATGGCGCTGCCCGGCTCGGCCCGCGGCGAGTACGAGTGGGGCCGACCGCTCGACGAACCCATGCAGCCCCTGCTCTCCGGGGCCTGGACCAACCACCAGATCATCCCCTGGGGCTCCTCCGGCATCTCCCGGATCACCCATGAGATCGACCAGCGGGTCTCCTCCGGGCGCGGCTCCGAAGGGCTCGCGGACACCCTCGCGCGCCTGGGCGTCACCCACCTGATCGTGCGCAACGACCTCCAGCGCGTGGGCAACAACGGCGCCTGGCCCGCCCGCGTCCACCAGTCGCTGGGCAACTCCCCGGGCATCACCGAGGCCGCCGAGTTCGGCCCGGTGATCGGCTCCCTGGACCACTCGTCCGCCTCCCAGTGGTTCGACCAGCCCTACCCGTCCCTGACCGTCTACGAGGTCGAGGACGCCGCGCCCGCGGTGGGCACCGTGCCCTCCAGGGACGCGCTGCGGGTCACCGGCGGCCCCGAGTCCGTCCTGCACCTGGCCGAACAGGGCCTGGTCAACGACGACCGCCCGATCCTGCTCGGCGACGACCCCGGAGCGTCGGAGATCGCGGCGGAGAACACGATCGTCACCGACACCGCCCGCCGCCGCGAGGTCGTCTACTCCGACGTGCGCCGCAACGTCTCGGCCACCATGACCGAGGACCAGGAACTCGAACGCGACGTCCCCGCGCCCGACATCATGGACCCCGCGTGGGAGGAGTACGTCGCCCACGCCGAGGACCTGGGCATCGCCGGGATCACCGCGTCCACCTCCGAGGCCGGGGTGGAGGCCCGGGCCAGCGACCGCGACCCGGGGCACGCCCCCTACGCGGCCCTGGACACCGACCTCGGCACCGCCTGGCGGTCCAGCGCCTTCGCGGGCGCCCTCGGCCAGTGGATCGAGGTCGAGTTCACCGAACCCCGGGACCTGAGCGGGCTGAGCGTGGCCTTCGAGCAGTTGCCCGGTGAGCCGCCGCCCTCGAGGGTGACCCTCATCACCGACAACGGCCAGTCCGAGGCGGCCGTGGCCGCCACCGACGACCCCCAGGAGCTCGCGGCCCCGCCCGGGCAGACCTCCACGCTGCGGGTGCGGATCGACGAGCTGGCCTGGGAACCGGAGTACCGCTTCGGCACCCGGGTGGGTATTGCGTGGATTTCCCTGCCCGGGCTGGAGGCCGCGCGGACCCTGCACGTGCCCGGCCCGGCCGAGACCGGCACCCTGCTCTTCACCGGGTCGACCGGCACCGCACCCGGCTGCATGGAGGGTTCGCACGTGTGGGTGTGCAACCCCCGGCTGGAGGTGAGCGGCGAGGACGCGAGCAAGCTCGACCGCACCTTCGAACTCTCGCCGGGTGCGGCCGCCGAAACCCATCAGATCTCCGGGGAGGTCGTCCTCACCGACCCCCGCGAGGCGGAGAACGCCGCCAACCGGGCCAGCGGGTTCCCGCACGTGACCGGTTCCTCCACCGCCGTCCAGCACCCCGCTGCGATGGGCCGGGGCGCGCTCGACGACGAGGAGGGCACGGTCTGGTACCCGGACCCCGAGGAGAAGAGCCCCTGGCTCGACATCGAGCTGGGCGCGGCGACCGCCGTGGACCACCTGAAGGTCGACTTCCCCCGGGCCGACAGCGTGATGCGGCCGATCAAGGTGACGGTCGAGGGCGGCGGAACGGTCCGTGAGGGCTGGCTGGACGGCAGCGGCCGGGTCGACTTCGCGGAGCTGACCGCCGCGTCCCTGCGGGTGACCTTCGAGCGCCCGGAGGGCCAGGCCCTGGAGATCGGCACCGTCGAACTCCCCGGGGTGCCCCCGGTGAACCCGCTGCCCGAGGGCGACGCCTCCACCACCTGCGGCCTGGGCCCCACCCTGCGAGTCAACGGCCAGCGGGTGGAGACCCGGATCAGCGACGGCACCCTGGCCGACCAGCTCACCGGCAACCCGCTGCGCTACGAGACCTGCACCGACCTGGACCTGAACGAGGGCGAGAACCGGGTCGTCGTCGACCCGGGCAACCGCTACCAGGTGCGGTCGGCGCTGGTGGAGTCGGCCGATCAGAGCGTCACCGATGCCCCCGCCGTTCAGATGGCCGAGGTCGACACCCTGCATGCCTGGGGCCCGAGCGAGCGCAGCTTCGACGTGGACGTCGACGAGGACAGCCTCCTGGTGGTGAACGAGAACTTCAACGAGGGCTGGGAGGCCCGGCTGGACGGCGGCGACGGGCCGCTGGAACCGGTGCGGCTCGAAGGCTGGAAGCAGGCCTGGGTCCTGCCCGAGGGCAGCGCCGGGACGGTCACGCTCACCTACACGCCCGACGCCGTCTACCACCGCGTGCTGGCCGCGGGCGGTGCGCTCGCCGCACTGCTCGTGGTGCTCGCACTGTGGCCGCGCCGCTGGCTGCCGGGCGGAAGGCGCCTGACGGCCGAACCCCCGCACCGCTCGCGCGCCCTGCCCGAGGCGGGCCCCGGCTGGCTGCCGCGCTGGGCGGTACTGCCGCTGGGCCTGGCCTACGGGGTGTGGATCGCGGGCTGGGCCGGTGCGGCCGTGGTCGGCGTGCTCCTGGTATCCCTGTGGTGGCTGGCCCGCAGGGTCCCCCAACGGTTGCGCCACGCCAAACCCGGAAGACCGTCCATGGGCGGCCGGACGCTGCCGCACCTGGCCGGTCCGTGGGTGGTCACCCTGTCGCTGGCCCTGGCCGGACTGGCCATGGCCTCGGGCACGTACCTGGTGGTGAACATGCCCTTCCACGACATCACGGAGACGCTCGGAACCGCCCTGCGCGGCTGGGTGCCGCAGGCGCTGTGCCTGCCCGCGATGGCGCGCCTGGTCCTGGCCCTGGGCCAGCACGGGGCCGAAGTCGAACCGCCCGTGTCCGAACCCGCCGCCGTGCCGGCCCGGGCCGCCGCCGGGCCCCCGGCCGGGTCGGAGCCGACGCCGGAGCCCGAAACCGGTGCCGAGTCCGAGCGTGTGCCCGGACCGGAGTTCGATCCGGGGTCCGTTCCGGAGTTCGATCCCGGTCACGAGCGCGACACCGAGCCCGACCCTGAGCACGACGTCGAGGAGGCCCGCAGGTGAGTACGTTCTCGCAGGTGGGCGCGGCACCCAAAACCCGGCTCCAGCCCCTGGGCCCGGAGCCGGGGCGCGGTCTGCCCAAGGGCACCTTCCTGGTGGCGACGGGCGCGTTCCTGCTGACCCTGGCCCTGCTGCTGCCGCTCTACGTCCACGACCGGGTCGCCCCGCTCCCGGCGGCGGCCTCCTTCGACCTGCGGATGACCGACCAGGAGGCCGCCTACCTGGACACCGCCACCTGGACGCGGGTGGAGACCGCCGAGCTCGAACAGGTCACCCGGGTTGAGGCCTCCGCGCACGGCAGTGACTGGTCGGCCTGGGAGATGACGGTGAACACCTCCGCGTCGGACCAGGTCATCGACCACTGGAGCCGTCGCGTCATCGTCGACCGGGAGACCGGTCGGGCGGTCAACTGCTGCGGTGAGCACGTCAACGGCGACCGCGCGGTCCGCCAGGCCGGGCTGGTGCTGTACTGGCCGCCGGGCGTGCCCGAGGGCGGTCACTCTTTCTACGACGCCGAGGTGCGCTCGGCCCCCTCGGTCGAGTTCGACGAGAACGACGAGGTCGCCGGGGTTCCGGTGCGCCGCTACACCCAGACCGTGGACCGGACCCAGGTCCCCGAGTCCGCGCGGGACGTGCCCGCCGCCCTGTTCGATCCGGGCGCCGAGGGCACGGTCCGGGCAAACCGCTGGCTGACGGCGGAGCGGACCTTCTGGGTCGAGCCGGTCACCGGCATGGTGGTGAACATGGCGGAGAGCCGCTCCGAGACCCTGCGCCCGCAGAACGGTTCCGGGGAGGTGGCCCTGCTCGACGCCGAGCTCACCCTGGCCGACGGGCAGGTCTCCGGCTACGCGGAACAAGCCCGGACGCGGTCGCTGCTGCTCCGGGGGCTGGACCGGTGGGCACCCTGGACCCTGGGCCCGGTCGGGATGCTCGCGATCCTGGCCGGACTGGTCACCGCCTGGCGGGCCCGCACGGCACAGGACGAGGAGACCCCGGCGGAGACGGAGGCGGAAGCGGAGAAGGTGCCGGAGAAGGCCCCGGTGCCGGAGCCCGAGGCACGCAGGCCGTAGCGCGCGAAAGCCCGGTGACGGGCGGCGGGTCCGCTGGCATGATCGTTCCGAGTCCACTCGTTCGGAGCCGACATGCCCAGCTAGTCCACCGCCGTTGCGCGGACCCGGGCCGCCCGCCGGATCCGCGCGGCCGTGCTGCTCGGGGCGCTCGTTGTCCACATGGCCCGCGCGGAGAGTGACTGAAGCAGTACCATCGAACCCATGTGCGGACGTTATGCCCAGTCCAGGAACGTGCACCAGCTTCAGCTGGCCTTCGACCTCCCCGAGGAGGCGCTGGGCCAGGAGGGCGACCCGCGGGCCTGGCCGCCGTTGAAGGAGCTCGACCCGGACTACAACATCTCGCCGGGCCGACCCGTCTACGCGGTCCTCGGGCCGCCACCGCAGGGCGAGGACACCGGCCCGCCGGGGCCGCGCTCCCTGCACACCATGCGCTGGGGGCTCGTGCCCTCCTGGGCCAAGGACCGCAACATCGGCTACCGGATGATCAATGCCCGCAGCGAGACCGTCGCGGACAAGCCCGCCTTCCGCACCGCCTACCGGCGCCGCCGCTGCCTGCTCCCGGCCGACGCCTACTACGAGTGGCAGTTGCTCAACAAGGACGGCACCGCCGAGGCCAGCACCTCGCCCGCCACCGACCCCCACCACAAGAAGCGCAAGGCCAAGGCCCTCAAGAAGCCGTTCTCCATCCACTACCAGGAGAGCGAACCGCTCGCCCTGGCCGGGATCTTCGAGCGCTGGCGCGACCCCGAGGTCGACGACGAGAACGACCCCGCGGCCTGGGTGTGGTCCTGCGCGGTGATCACCACCGAGGCCGCGCCCCAGCTCGCGCACATCCACGAACGCATGCCCGTGGTGGTGCCCGCCGACGGCTGGGCCGCCTGGCTCGACCCGGCCTCCGGCCCGGACGACCTGTCCCACCTGTTGGACGAGACCCCGGTGGCCCGGTTCGAGGTCGACGAGGTCTCCACCGACGTCAACAGCATCAAGAACAACCGCCCTGACCTGCTGGAACCCGTCGAGGACGCGGGCCCTTCCCATCCGGAGACACTTTTCTGACCTTGAGGCGGGTGGACAGGCCGGGGGACGGCCTGTGTATGGTGTGCGAGGCCACAGGGGAGTGCTTCCCCTGAGCCCGGGGCACCGTGATCGAGGTGTTCCGAGCACGTTTGACGTGCGCACATATGAATACGCAACGCGGGAGCTCGCGCCATGGCGGGCTGAGAGGGCGACTCAAGGGTGTCGCCGACCGCAGAACCTGTTCGGGTAATTCCGACGTAGGGAGGCATGCCATGACGGCTATCGACAGTCGTGACGTTTCCACCACCGATGAGCACCAGGTGACCACCGGTCCCATCATGGGATCGCACAAGGTCTACCAGGAGATCGACACCCCCGAAGGTCTCACGCTCCGCGTCCCGCAGCGCCGGGTGGAACTCAGCAACGGCAGCCATTTCGATCTGTACGACACCTCCGGTCCGTACACCGACGAATCCGCACACATCGACGTCCACCAGGGACTCCCGCGCACCCGTGAGGCGTGGGCCCTGGACCCCGTGAACGGCTCGGTCAGCCAGCTGGCCTACGCCAAGGCCGGGATCATCACCCCCGAGATGCGCTTCGTGGCTGCCCGGGAGGGCATGGACCCCGAGTTCGTCCGCGAGGAGGTGGCGATCGGTCGCGCGGTCATCCCGGTCAACCGCAACCACCCCGAGTCCGAGCCGACCATCATCGGCAAGAAGTTCCTGGTCAAGATCAACGCCAACATCGGCAACTCCGCGGTCACCTCGTCGGTGCCCGAGGAGGTCGAGAAGATGGTGTGGGCCACCCGCTGGGGCGGCGACACCGTGATGGACCTGTCCACCGGCAAGCGCATCCACGAGACCCGCGAGCGCATCATCCGCAACTCGCCGGTGCCCATCGGCACCGTCCCGATCTACCAGGCGCTGGAGAAGGTCGACGGCGACCCCACCAAGCTCAGCTGGGAGATCTACCGCGAGACCATCATCGAGCAGGCCGAGCAGGGCGTGGACTACATGACCGTCCACGCGGGCGTCCTGCTCAGGTACGTGCCGCTGGCCGCCCGCCGCGTCACCGGCATCGTCTCGCGCGGCGGCTCCATCATGGCCGCCTGGTGCCTGGCCCACCACAAGGAGAGCTTCCTCTACACCCACTACGAGGAACTCTGCGAGATCTTCCGCCAGTACGACATCACCTTCTCCCTCGGTGACGGTCTGAGGCCCGGCTCCATCGCCGACGCCAACGACGCGGCCCAGTTCGCCGAGCTGCGCACCCTGGGCGAGCTCACCCACATCGCCCGTGCGCACGACGTGCAGGTGATGATCGAGGGCCCTGGGCACGTGCCGATGGACAAGATCAAGGAGAACGTGCGCCTGGAGGAGGAGCTGTGCGGCGAGGCGCCGTTCTACACGCTCGGCCCCCTGGCCACGGACGTCGCCCCCGGCTACGACCACATCACCTCAGCCATCGGCGCCGCCCAGATCGGCTGGTACGGCACCGCGATGCTCTGCTACGTCACCCCCAAGGAGCACCTGGGCCTGCCCAACCGGGACGACGTCAAGACCGGTGTCATCACCTACAAGCTCGCCGCCCACGCCGCCGACATCGCCAAGGGCCACCCCCGGGCGCAGGAGTGGGACGACGAGCTGTCCAAGGCGCGCTTCGAGTTCCGCTGGCAGGACCAGTTCCACCTGTCGTTGGACCCCGAGACCGCCCAGTCCTTCCACGACGAGACCCTGCCCGCCGAACCCGCCAAGACCGCGCACTTCTGCTCCATGTGCGGGCCCAAGTTCTGCTCGATGAAGATCTCCCAGGACGTGCGCAAGTACGCGGCGGAGAATGGCCTGGACACCGTCGAGGCGATCGAGAAGGGCATGGCGGACAAGTCCGCGGAGTTCGCCGACGGCGGTAACCGCGTCTACCTGCCCCTGGCCGACTGAGTCTGTGGGCTCCCGGTACCGGGGTACCGGGAGCCCACAGTTCGCTTTCCTGGAGTCCGGTTTCCTGGAGTCCGGGGCTCCGGGAAACCGTGTTTCTAGGAGTGGGGGAGCGCCGGCTTCCACTCCTCGGCGAGGAGTCCGTACAGCGCCTCGTCCAGGAACTCGCCCAGTACCCAGGCCGAGGAGCGCATGACGCCCTCGCGGACGAAGCCGTTGTTCTCGGCCATCGCCAGCACGGCGGTGTTGTCGGCGAGCGTCTCGATCTGGAGCCGGTGCAGGCCGCGGACGACGAAACCGTAGTGGCACAGCACCGCGACCGTGTCCGTGCCGTAGCCCTTGCCGCGGGCGGACGAGAGAATGCCTACGCCGAGGTGCGCGGACCGGCTGTGGGTGTCGATTCCCCACAGACTCGCGGTGCCCACCAGCGCCTCGGTGCCCAGGTCGACCACGGAGAAGGCGGCCATGGACACCGCACCGTCGTCCACGGTGACCGCGGAGTACTTCGAACCGGGCATGGTCGGCTGCCACGGCGACCCCTGAGCCCGCGAGTGGGTCACCGGGTCGTCGTAGAGGTCGGCCTGGAGGACCGGGATGTCGTCCTCGTGCCGGGCACGGAGCCCGACCTTACTTCCTCTGAGCATTCAAGCTTTCTATCCGGCCGCGCTGTCGCCCGCAACCCGGTTTCTCTCACGGTTCAGCGCCCGGTGCCAGAGGAACAGGACGGGCGGGATCACCAGTTCCACGGCGAGCAGGACCAGGAGGAAGGGGTGCGGCACGCCCTCCAACAGGGCGGCCAGGGCCCGGGCCAGCCCACCGACGAAGACAGCGGCGATGATCCACATCAGGACCGGGGCCCGCTCCAGGGGGCGGGGGACCACCCACAGCAGGGCCGGGCCGAGAGTGAGCCACACCCCGGCGAAGAAGCGGTAGTTGCTGTCCGCGTTCAGGCCGATGGCGGTGTCGCCGGGCAGGGCGGTCGGGCCGAGGACGACGTTCAGGGCGCCCGTGCCGACCAGGACCAAGGCGGACAGGATGACGAGCACCTGGAAGGACCGTAGGGAACGCACAGGGGGGGACTCCGTCCGGTAGGGATGCCTCTGCCGACCCTAAGGCTGCCCTCCGGAGCGGAGCGGGCGGGGCCGGCGCGGCCCGAACGGCTAGTGCGGCTTGTACACGCTGGACACCAGGTGGACGCCGACGTAGTCGTCGGAGTCGGCTGCGTGCAACTCCATCTCCACCAGCCGCGCCATCGAACGGGGGTCGCGGGCCAGCATCATCTCCACGGTCGAGGCGGACAGCACCGTGCGCGGTTTGATCCACTCCAGTTCGAGTCCGGCCTCGGTGACCATCTCGGTGAGCTGTTCAGCGGTGAAGCAGCGGGTGATGGAGCCGTCCGGCCAGGGGACCAGGAGGACGTCCGCGCTGGGCGCGTGGCTCAGCTCGGGCCAGTAGTCCTGTTCGGCCAGCAGTGCCATGCCCAGTACCACCGAGTCCACGCAGACCAGCGCCCGGCCGCCCGGACGCAGCACCCGGGCCACCTCCGCCATCGAGGACTCGGTGGCCAGATGCCGGGAGAGGACCCGGTTGTCGGCGATCACGCCGTCGAAGGACTCGGAGGTGAAAGTGCGCAGGAGGGCGGAGTCACCGACCACGTGCCGCAGCCGACCCCGGGGAGCGGGAGGCGGCACCACGGCGCGGCCGTTCACCAGGGTGAGCGGGCGGCGCATGGCCATGTCCACCGACGGCAGCAGGGTGACGACGTCGTGCCCGGCGGCCACGGCGCGCGGGGTGCCCTGGAAGTCCGGACTGGACAGATCGAGTAGTCGGGAGGGGCTCCTGGGGAGCCAACGGCTGATCTGTGCCTCGGCGACTGCCCAGTAGAACCGCCAGTAGTCCGAGAGCCGGTCTGTGGTGGCGAACTGCGTGGCGGGCGATCGGGGGCGGTCGGAGGCCGGAGTCGGGGACGGTCGCACGTGCACTCCTCTCCCATCCTTCAAAGAGTTCTACCCGCACTCTGCCATGCCTCACCTCCGATGACAGGGGCAAACGACAAACTTCGACCGGACCGGGACCTTCGTCCCCCTCCGCCGCGCACGGAATCAGGTCGCGGAGGGTGTTGTTGTCACCATCACCGTCCGAGGAGCGCGGAGCTCGGAGGGTGTTCGCGACGCTGGGAACACGGAAGGGGCTGGGTTCGGAACATGCCGACCGCTGGTGCGTGCCTTGAGCGCGGGGAAACGGTGTCGGCGCCACGCGGCGTCGATGCGCAGGTCCGGGGTGTGGGACCGTATCGTTGGGATATGGACGCCCCACCAGGGACCAGCGCGAGGAGGCCGAAGGGCTTGGACCAGAGCCAGGAGACAGCTGAGGAACGGGATGAGCGGTTCGAGAGGGACGTGCTTCCCTTCCTTGACCAGCTCTACTCGGCGGCGCTGCGCATGACCCGCAACCCCTCTGACGCCGAGGACCTGGTCCAGGAGACCTTCGCCAAGGCGTTCGGTTCCTTCCACCAGTTCAAGGCGGGGACCAACCTCAAGGCGTGGCTGTACCGCATCCTCACGAACACCTTCATCAACTCCTACCGCAAGAAGCAGCGGGAGCCGAAGCAGGCCGGGACCGAGGACGTCGAGGACTGGCAGCTGGCACAGGCTGCCTCGCACACCGCGGCGGGCCTGAAGTCCGCCGAGGCGGAGGCGCTCGAACACCTCCCCGACAGCGACGTCAAGCGCGCCTTGCAGGAGCTGCCGGAGGACTTCCGGATCGCGGTGTACCTCGCCGACGTTGAGGGGTTCGCGTACAAGGAGGTCGCCGAGATCATGGGCACCCCGATCGGAACGGTCATGTCCCGATTGCACAGAGGGCGGCGCCAGCTGCGTTCCCACCTAGAGGAGTACGCGGTGGACCGCGGTTTCCTGCCCGCCACGCGGGCGGCGGAGGCCTCAGCGGTCGCTTCGGGATCGTCGGCCGGTGGTCGGGGACAGGTGAGTGGTTCGGAGCGAGGAGACCGGTGATGAGCGGCGGCCACGACAAGCCTGAGACGGACGACACCCCGTGCAGCGAGGTGCTCGACAAGCTCTACACCTACCTCGACGGTGAGCTCGAGGAAGGTAACTACACCGAGGTCAAGGCGCACCTGGAGGGGTGCAGCCCGTGTCTGGACGAGTACGGCCTGGAGGAGGCCGTGAAGAAGCTCGTCGCCAAGCACTGCGGCTGCGACCCCGTTCCCCTGGACCTGCGGGACAAGGTCCTGGGGCGGCTGGCGGAGGCACGCAACGAGCAGTTGGCCCGTGAGGCCAGGGCCGAGTCTCCCCAAGCGCCGGCCTGAGAGCGGTTCGGTCACCCGCCTGGAACGGTTCTGCCGCCGGTCGGGGGTGGTTTCGGACAGGCTCTGCGGGGCTGGGGGTCGGGCTGAGGGCCCGACGGTAGCGGGCAGCGGCCCGACAATACGAAGCGGCGAAGGTTGGAACTCCAACCTTCGCCACTTTTGTGTGTCTGGTGATGAATATTATAATCTGTCGGATTATTGTCCTTTTGTGTGGTTTTGTAGAAAGTGCGAGAAGCCTCCCATGGGGTCCGGGGGTTTTGGTCACTGAGGTGTCGGGTGGGTGGTTCTCGGGGGGATCGACACGCCCGATGCCGGGAATCTGTTTTTGACCGTGACCGACTCGGAATGAATTTCCTCGAACTCTCTCGCGGCTGTTTCGTTTGCTCACGATGAGTAGTCGTGCCTGCTGGCCTCCGATGGGAGGGCTTCCTGGATTGCCCGATCTGCCGGTGGTTGCTGGAGGGGCCACTCGGGCCTATTGTTACTCTGTGTAGTTGTTTGTCATTACTAATGGAATTAGTAATTCCGCTCTTCGGAACTTACTGCCCAGGTTGGCGCCTGTGGTGCCGCCGGTTCGGGTTGGGGGTAATCGGGTGGGTGTTGTGGCCCGTTAAACTGGAGGCCTTATCCAACGAATGAGGTAATTTGCGCGGCGTGCTCGGGGGATGAGCGGGCTGTCGCGGCCGGGGAGAGGGGAACGACGATGTTCGTCACTATGTTCGGTGTCATGATGACTGCTGTTTTGGTGGCTTCCACTTTTACCGGATGGTCTTGGTGGTAGAACAGAACCGGTGAAACCATGACAGTCCGGTCGTCGTCGGCGGGGGGTGAACGGGGTTGCGGGCTCTTTCTGGGGGCGCGCGTGTCTACGTCGGAATCATCGTTGTCAGTGCTGTCGCCATCGTGCTCATCGGTCCTTACACAGGTATCGATGTGGGGACCCTGGTACTCATCGCGGTTCTCTTCGTCGTCGCGGAGTCGATAAGCACACACGTGGTCGTCGACGTCAAGGAAGCCGGTATCTCACCGAGCTCCGCTGTGGCGCTGGCCGCGGTCGTGCTGGTCGGGCCGGCCGGTGCTGCGGTGGTGGGCCTAGCCTCCTGCCTGGCGATTCGCCGGCAGGGCCTGGTGAAACGGGCCTTCAACGGTGCGCAGTTCGCCCTGGCGGCCTACGCGGCCGGACACGTTTACCTACTACTCGGCGGCACCGTCGGTGTTCCGGGACAGTCGGACTTTCCCGGCATCGTCCTGCCGTACGTCGCCGCCGTCCTGACACACACACTGCTCAACTCGGCGCTCATCGGCATCCTCATGTGGTGCCTGGGCGTCACCCGGCCCGCCGGTGCGGGACGTCTGCGCTGGCGGCCGCTGGCCGCCCTGGAGATCGCCTCTGTTGGCTACCAGATGCTCGGCCTAGCGATCGCGGCGATCTGGGGCGCGGTGGGGATCATCGCCCCGCTCCTCGTACTGCTGCCGCTGTTCATCGCCAGGTGGGTCTTCGGCCAGCAGACCGCCGAGGCACGGGCGCACGAGGCCACCCTGGCCACCCTGTGCCAGGCGGTGGAGACCAAGGACTACTACACACGGGGCCACTGCATGCGGGTGGCCGAGGGCTCGGCGATGATCGCCGCCGAGCTGGGCATGCCCGCCGAGCGCGTACAGAAGATTCGGTACGCGGGCATGCTGCACGACATCGGCAAACTCGGCGTGCCCACCAAGGTGATCCAGAAGACCGGAAAGCTCACCGACGACGAGTACGCCGCGATCAAGCTTCACCCCACGCGCGGGTACGAGATCGTCCGCGAGATCAGCTTCCTGGACGAGGCGCTCGCGGGCATCCGGCACCACCACGAGCGGCTGGACGGCCGCGGTTACCCGATGGGGCTGGTCGGGATGGAGATCCCCGAGTCCGCTCGCATCATCAGCGTGGCCGATGTCTTCGACTGCCTGACCTCCACGCGGTCCTACCGCAAGGCGTGGTCGGTCGAGGATGCCATCGCCGAGCTCCGGCGCTGTGCGGGGAGCCAGTTCGATCCGCGCATGGTCGAGGCCCTCGTCCGGGCCGTCTCCCGTGAGGGTTGGCAGACCCCGGACATCGCGGAGCCCCCCGGGTGCCGTTACGGTGCCACCGAGCGCCCGGACCCCGACGAACCGGGCGCGCCGGTACCCGACCCCCCGGCCGAGGTGAACTCCCCGGACGAGGAGAAGAAGACGACACCGGTAGCGGAGTCCACGTCGGCCGGAGCGGTGACGGGTGGTCAGGACCGGTGATGACGCAGAAGCAGTCGGACGGGGCGGGCCCCTCCGGTCCCCAACCCGGTGGACCGGAGGGCGGGGCGCTGGGCCATCAGCGTTCGGGAGGGCCGTTCTGGCGCACAGCGCGCCCCTTCCGGGCCCTGCTGGTGGGCGGGGTGGGCGCCGCCTCCCTGGCGGCCCTGGTGCTGACGGCCGCGGCCGGATTCGACCAGCCCTACGTGGCCTTGGTCTTCTGCCTGGTCATCGCCGGGGGAGAGCTGGCCAGGATCACGCTGCCCGGCAACCGCGAGTCCGCGCCGATCGCCCTGGCCGGCGCGATCGCCTACGCGTTCCTGATCGGCCTGGGCGGTGAACTGAGCCACCACACTGCCTGGCAGGTGGTGGCGGTGGTCGCCCTGGGCGTCGCGCTGGGTGAGCTGCCGCACGTGGCGGTGGGGCGCAGCCCCCGCCTGGAGGACGTGGCGCGCCGGGTGCTCACTGCGCTCCTGCTCGCCGCGGCCTTCCGCCCGATCGTGGAGGCGCTGGCCCTGACCGGACCCTCCGTCGCGGTCGCCCTGCTCATGACCGGGACGGTCGCTCTGGCCTGGGCTCTGGACGTTGCGCTCTCGGCCGTACTCCGCGCCGAAAGGCTGTGCACCCGGCTGCGGGTGGCGCTGCGCGACGAGGCCCGGGCCCAGGTCGCCACGGGGGGCGCGATCGCCTCCAGCGGCGTGCTGATCGCCCTGGCCTGCACGGTGACCGGCCTGGTGGGCCTGCTGGTCTTCCTCGCCCCGCTGCTGGTGTCACAGGTGGCCTTCCGCAGGCACGCCGAGGTGCGCCGCACCTACCTGGAGACTGTGCGGGCGCTGTCCCGGGTCACCGAGGTGGGCGGGTACGTGGAGAACGGGCACTCACGCCGGGTCAGCCAGCTCTCTCACGGGATCGCCTGCGAACTCGGACTGGCCGAAGCCGAGCTGCTGGAGCTGGAGTACGCGGCGCTCATGCACGACATCGGCCAGTTGTCGCTGCGCGAACCCATCGCGGGCGGGGCGACCGTCCTGGCCTCGCCGAGGGAGCAACGCCGGATCGCGGAGCTGGGTTCAGCCATCATCCGTGAGACCGGGGTGCTGGACAACGTCGCCGAGATGGTCCGCCGCCAGTGCGAGCCGCTGGCCGGAGACGGCGACGAGGGGGTGCCCCCGCTGGGCAGCCGGGTCATCAAGGTGGCCAATGCCTTCGACGACCTGGTTGGTGAAAACGGCGACGCGGAGCGCCGCGCCGCCGTCGTGGAGCGCCTGCGGATGGACACCGACAGCGAGTACGACCCCCGCGTGGTCGACGCCCTGTCCCGCGTGCTCGAACGCCGGTAGCGGTCAGCCGTTCAGGGGCCGCTCGGCCAGGTCCGCGACGTCTCCTCGAACCTGGACGACGGTTCGGAGGCGGAACAGGGCGTGAGAACCCCGGTGGGGTAGGGGGTGCGCACCACCCTGCCCCGGGGTGTGGGCCCCAGCAGGGGTGCTCGGACCAGGCACGGGGTCCATGGATCAGTCGCGGGGCGGGCGCAAACGGGTGACGAACTTGTAGCGGTCGCCGCGGTAGAGCGAGCGCACCCACTCCACGGGGTGGCCGTCGCCGTCGAAGCTGTGCTGGCAGTGCAGGACCAGGGGCAGGCCCACGTCCACGCCGAGCAGGCGGGCCTCGTTCGGCGTGGCCAGCACTGTTTCGATGGAGGCCTCCGCCTCGGCCAGGGAGACGTCGTAGGCGCTCGCCAGAGCCTCGTAGAGCGACGCATAGCGGTCGAGCTGCCTCCGGAGTCCGGGGAAGCGTCGCGCGGCCAGGTGGGCCGTTTCCACGGCCATGGGCTCGCCGTTGGCCAGGCGGAGTCGCTCGATGCGCAGCACGCGGCCGCCGGAACGGATGGCGAGGAGCTCGGCGAGCTGGTCGTCGGCGTTGATGTAGCTGACGTCCAGGATGCGGGTGGCCGGGTGCAGGCCGTGCGCCCGCATCTCCTGCGTGTAGCTGGTCAGCTGGAGGACCTGCGCGACCTTCGGTTTGGCCACGAACGTGCCCTTGCCCTGGATGCGCAGCAGACGCCCCTCGACGACCATCTCGGTCAGGGCCTGGCGCACCGTGGTGCGCGAGGTGCCGAACTGCGTCGCCAGGGCGCGCTCGGGCGGGACCGGGTTCCCGGCCGGCATCGCCTCGATCAGCTCCAACAGCTGTTTCTTGACCTGGTAGTACTTCGGCACCCGGGGGTTGCCGTCCAGTGTGCGCTGACCAGTCATCAGTCTCCTCCGCCGCGTCCCGCGCTCGCTTTCGCACCGCGCCCGGAAGTGGCCGATCCGGCGGCTGTTCGGCCGCCGATTGGTGTGGACCACTGGTCGAGTGCGTGTCTCTTGAGTATGCACGTCTTCATGGGATGATTTGTGAGTGCCTCACCTCAGCGACCTCATTCGCCGCCACACGTCACTCAAGCAGGCGGACCTGGAGTGGATCCACTCACTGGTCTCGGACTGGCAGCTCCTGGCCGACCTTTCCTTCGCGGACCTCGTGCTGTGGGTGCGTCTCCGCGATGACGACGGCTGGGTCGCCGTCGCGCAGATGCGTCCCACCACCGGACCGACCGCCTTCCAGGACGACCTGGTCGAGACGGTGCTCCGGGACGACATGACTGATGTCACGTCCCGCTCCGGCCCCAGAGTGGTCGGCCGCCGTGCCCTTATAGACCGCGCCTGGAGCGAGGGTCGGATCTGCCGGGACGGCGACCCCGACTGGTCGGGCGGGGTGCCGGTCCGCGAGGAGACCATCCCGGTCCGCCGCGCGGGCAACCTCATCGCCGTCATTCAGCGCAGCACCAACCTGAGCTCGGCGCGTACCCCCAGCCGGCTGGAGCTCACCTACCTCCAGAGCGCGGGCGACCTGGCCCAGATGATTGCCGAGGGGGCCTTCCCGTTCAGCGACCAGGGGCCGCTCATGGTCCGCTCGCCGAGGGTGGGCGATGGTCTACTCAGACTGGACCAAAACGGTGAAGTGGTCTACGCCAGCCCCAACGCTCTCTCGGCCTACCGGCGGCTGGGCCTGACCGCTGACCTGGTGGGCGCGCGCCTGGACCGCACCACGCTCGAACTCGCCGTACAGGGCGAGGCCCGCGACGAGAACCTCACCTACACGGCGAGCGGCCGCGCCCCGCAGGAGGCCGAGGTCGACGCGCGCGGGGTCACCGTCCAACTGAGGTCCATACCTTTGGTCATCGACGGGGTGCGGATCGGCGCGCTGGTGATGGTCCGCGACGTCACTGAGCTCCGGCGGCGCGAGCGCGAGCTCATGACCAAGGACGCCACCATCCGGGAGATTCACCACCGGGTGAAGAACAACCTCCAGACGGTGGCGGCGCTGCTTCGGCTGCAGTCGCGGCGCCTGGACATCCCCGAGGCGCGGGCGGCCCTGGACGAGGCGGTGGGCCGGGTGGGCTCGATTGCGATCGTGCATGAGATGCTCTCGCACACCCCGGACGAGGTCGTGGATTTCGACGACATCGCCGATCGGGTCATGCAGATGGCGGCGGAGGTGTCCTCGACCGGCAGCGCGGTGGTGCCGCGCCGGGACGGGCACTTCGGGCTGCTGAACGCGCTGGTGGCCACGCCGCTCTCGATGGTCCTGGCCGAATTGGTGCAGAACGCGGTGGAGCACGGGCTGGATCAGGGGCCGGGCCTGATCGAGGTGAAGGTGCGTAGGTTCGACGCCGGGCCCGGGTTCCCGGGGCCGAGCAGTCTGGAGCTGGCCGTCTCCGATGACGGCGGCGGACTGCCGGAGGACTTCGACCTGGAGGGGACCACGAGTCTGGGCCTGCAGATCGTGCGGACCCTGATCGTGGGAGAGCTCGGAGGGACCCTGGCGATCAAGCCGAAGGAGACCGGAGGGACCGAGGTGGCGATCAGCCTGCCACTGGAACACGAGGAACGCGAGGTTCCCTGAGGTGATGAGCCCGGTGGGGGGCCGTGCGGCCGTGCGCCGTCCCCCGCCGCGCCAGCGGGGGGTCGGTCGGCGTCATCGTCTGTTCGTGCTTGGGGGCGGCTAGCTACGGACCATGGGTCGTAGCGCGGAACCACGGCGCTTGATGCGGCGTCGTTCCTCTTCCGAGGTGCCGCCCCAGACTCCGCCGTCCTGGCCGCTCTCCAGCGCCCACTTCAGGCAAGCCGAGCTGACCGGGCAGCGCTGGCAGACTGCCTTTGCCTCCTCGATCTGGATCAGTGCGGGGCCGAAGTTGCCGATGGGGAAGAAGAGTTCGGGGTCTTCGTCACGGCAGGCTGCGTCATGGCGCCAGTCCATGCGGTCCACTCCTCACAGTGAGGCGATCATTTGTGAAGCTTTTCACGATCGGAATGTGCAAGGGCGCCCGGTGGATGGGATCCACCGGCGGGTCGTCAAGGCCGAGGTAGTTGAGGTTTCACCCCACGGCCACGTGGGAAGCGCCCAAATTAACTCGCCCGTAACTCGCGGCGATATCTTGAGCGTGACAGGATCACCGGGGCCATGCAAGAGCTCGCGAGGCCAAAGGTCCTGTTCCCCGTGTCAGGTGCGTCACAGTGATCGGGAATGGCCGCTTTCCCTGCAATTAACAGAAGATTCGTAATGCCTTCGGTACCGATTGGAAGTTGACCTCTTCACGCTCGCCCAGGTATTCACCGTCGATTTGGAAGGCTCTCGGGTGGGTCGAGGAGATCCGCAGCGACGGCTGGTCGTGCCAGGTCGCGTACCCGTCCCCACGTGCGGGAAGGCCCTTGGGCAAGAACATTTGGGAAAGAACCCAGCCGGTATGCATGTCTTGCACAACGGCCACGTCGCCCAGCGGGTGCGAAGGCTTCGTCAGCGCGAAAGCGTCCAGTCCCAGCTCGAAACGGGAGTCCGGGGTCGGCTGGAGTGGGAAGGCGCCCGCGTAGGTCCACGGTGTCGTATTGGTGACCAAGGCGAAATACGCGTCGTCCAAGGACCCTCCGTGAGTGGCGACGCTCAGTGACGGATCGCGCAGATCCCCCTGGAAGAACAGTTTCGCCGCGGCTTCCGCGTACAGCGCGGGTGTCGCCTTCCGGCCTACCTCGCGTTCGAGTTCCACCTGGTGCACCACGTCGGCGTCCCAGCCGAAACCCGCACAGAAGGTGAAATAGCGGTCGTCCTGGTCGCTGGTGATCCGGCCCAGCCCGATATCCCGCCAACGGTCGGCCTTGATGGCCTTCAGTACCGCGCCGGTCGCGTCGACCGGGTCGCCGGGCACGCCCAGGGAACGGATGAACACGTTCGCGCTGCCGCCGGGGATCACCGCATAACCGGGGCGGGTCAGCCCTTCCGGGGTGGACAGGAGCCCGTTGACGACCTCGTTGACGGTGCCGTCACCGCCCAGGCTCAACACGAGTTCGTACCCCTCCGCGGCTGCCCCACGGGCCAGCTCGCGGGCGTGGTTCCGGTACGCGGTCTCCACGGCCGTGACGTCCAACTCCTCCGTCAGAGCGCCGAGGATCACCTCACGGGTACGGGAAGTGGTCGTGGTCGCCTGGGGATTCATGATGAAGAGGGATCGCACGTCGCCAGTGTAGGCGTTCCCCTACCAACTGGTAATACGGAAGGCGGGGATGAAGCGCCGGCGGACGATCCGGGGTCGGGAGGGGGAACACCGGGAGCGCGTATAGGCTCGTCAGGTGTCTTCGCGTCCCATTACCATCGTCATCGCCGCCGCGCTCGAGGCCCTGATCGGGCTGGTCGCGGCGATCGCCGGAATCTACAGCCTCTACACCGCGATCACCGGCCAGGCCACCGACCCGGTCTCGTCGGCCATCCCACTCGCCGTGATCGGTGTCGGGGTCGGCGCGCTGCTGGTCTTTGTCGCGCACGGGCTGTGGCAGCTGCGGGACTGGGCCCGGACCCCGGTGGTGGTGACCCAGCTCTTCATGGCCGTGATCGCCTACTACATGTTCACCGGTGGGCAGTTCGTGATCGGCTCCGTGATGATCGGCACCGCCGTCATCGCCGCGGCCGCTGTTCTGGCACCGCCGACGACCGCGGTGCTGTTCACCGAGGTCGGGAACGAACGCCGGTAGTACCGATGAACCCTTGCGGAATCCGTGCGTGCCCCCCGGTGAGCTGGGCATACTAGCTGGGAACACCGTAGGGCGCCCACGAAGTGGTGAGCGATGACGAGCCG
Source organism: Nocardiopsis valliformis DSM 45023 (assembly GCF_000340985.1). NCBI lineage: Bacteria > Bacillati > Actinomycetota > Actinomycetes > Streptosporangiales > Nocardiopsidaceae > Nocardiopsis > Nocardiopsis valliformis. The sequence continues at coordinate 189,739 of NZ_ANAZ01000015.1, read as the reverse complement.
AGGCCAGACCTTCGGCGGGGGTGTGAGGCGGGCGGCGCGCAATACTCCCGCAAGTCGGGACCGGTACGTCGATTTCCTCAGAGCCCTGGCCATCCTCCTCGTGGTGGTCGGGCACTGGCTCGCCGTCGTGATCGTCTCTTCCAACGGTATGACTGGCGAGAACGCCCTGGCCGAGCTGGCCTGGGCCCGCCCGATGACGTGGCTCTTCCAGGTCATGCCGGTGTTCTTCCTGGTCGGGGGGTACTCCAACGCCGCATCCCTGGCGTCGCACCAGTGCAAAGGCGGTGACAGCGCGGGCTGGCTCCTCGGCCGCACCGACCGGCTGCTGCGCCCCACCAGCGCTTTCCTCGCCCTGCTGTGGGCCTCCGCACTGGCCGCTGGGCTTGCCGGGGCCGACCGTGACCTGATCGCGGTCGGGGTGTGGGCCGCCTCGATCCCCCTGTGGTTCCTCGCCGCCTACCTCGGCGTGGTGCTGTGCGCCCCCGCCATGTACGCCCTGCACCGGAGGGCGGGTACGGTCGTGCCAGTCCTGCTGATCGGCGTGGTCCTGCTGCTCGACGTGCTGCGGCTGGGTGCTGGGGTGCCGCTGGTGGGTGACCTCAACTACCTGCTTGTCTGGCTCACGATGCACCAGGTGGGGTTCCTGTGGCGCGATCGCTGGACGGGTACCGGGCCGCTCGTACCCGGGGGTGTCGCGGTAGCCGGTCTCGGCCTGCTGGTCACGCTGACGGTGTTCGGGCCCTACCCGGTGAGCATGGTGGACGTCCCGGGGGAAGACCTGGGCAACGCCTCTCCACCGACGTTCGTGCTGCTACTGCTTGGTCTGGTCCAGACGGCGGTCGTCCTCGTGCTGGCGAGGCCGGCGAGGCGGATGCTGCGCCGAATCGGCCCCTGGACGGTGGTCGTCGCCGTGAACTCGGTGGTTCTGTCCCTGTTCCTGTGGCACATGCTGGCCGCCGTGCTCGCCGGGGCGCTGCTCCACGGCACCGGTCTCTTCCCCGAACCGGCGGTGGGCTCGCCGCAATGGCTGCTGTTCCGGATCCCGTGGCTGCTCGCGGTCTCGGCGGTGATGGCCGTGCTGTTGGCGGTGTTCGGCCGTATCGAGGCGCGCACCACCCCGTCCAGTGCCGGTTGGCGTGCGGGAGGCCTCCGTGAGCTCCCGCCCGGACAGGTCCTCTGGAACGCGGTGACCTGGCCCGCGTTGCTGGCCGTGATCCTCGGACTGGTGTGGGTGGCGTTGGCGGGGCCTGAGGACCACGGCGTCGGCATGTTGCCGACCGCCGCGTTCGCCTCCTACGTCGCGGGCGCGACCGTGCTGCGTCTGGCACGCCGCCGACACGCTGGCGCGGAACAGAGGCGAGCGGAGTAGCCCCCAGAGAGCGAAGGAGGCCCCGGTGCTTCGTTTTCGGAAGACACCGGGGCCGCCACGGGAGACTTCAGTCGTCCGTGGTGAGTGCCTGTCGCAGCTGCGCCAGTGTGCGCGCCAGCAGGCGCGACACGTGCATCTGGGAGATTCCCAGCTCCTGGGCGATCTGCGACTGTGTCATGTTCCCGAAGAAGCGCAGCAGCAGGATGCGCTTCTCCCGGGGCGGCAGCTGTTCCAGGAGCGGCTTCAACGACTCCCTGTACTCCACGCCCTCCAGAGACTCGTCGACGATCCCCAGTGAGTCGGCCACCGCAGGGGCGTCCTCGTCACCGCTGTCGGGAGCGTCCAACGAGACCGTCGAGTAGGCGTTGGCGGACTCTAGGCCCTCCAGCACCTCCTCCTCGGTCATCTGCAGGTGCGCGGCCAGTTCCGCGACGGTCGGGGAGCGCCCCTCCCGCTGAGACAGGTCGCTGACCGCCTTGGTCAGCGAGAGCTTCAGCTCCTGGAGGCGACGGGGAACCCGTACCGCCCAGCCCTTGTCCCGGAAGTGACGCTTGATCTCACCGACGATCGTCGGGGTCGCGTAGGTGGAGAACTCCACCCCGCGCTCCAGGTCGAACCGGTCGATGGACTTGATCAGCCCGATCGTGGCCACCTGGGTGAGATCGTCCAGCCACTCACCGCGGTTGCGGAACCGTCGGGCCAGGTACTCCACCAACGGCAGGTGGAGTTCCACCAGCTCGTCACGGATCGCCCGGCGCTCAGGTGCGTCCGCGTCGAGTTCGTTAAGGCGCTCGAACAACTCTCTCGCGCGCGCCCGGTCGGGCACCGCGTGCTCGGTCTTCGCTGTCAGAGCGGGCCCCCTTTCGCTCACGCCGGCTCCAGGGTGCCTCGGCGTTTGTACAGGACGATGTAGACGCGGTCGTCCGGACCGACCCCCGCGTCGACATCCCCCGCGAGAGCGGACAGGACGGTCCAGGCGAAGGTGTCACGGGCGGGAAGGCGGCCGTCCGCGGTCAGCACCGAGACGGATATGCGCATCCCCTCGGGGGTGAGTTCGAATTCCGTGGTCAGTTCTGTGCCGGGCAGCGCCTGTGAGAGGAGCATCGCGCAGGCCTCGTCGACCCCGATCCTCAGGTCCTCGATCTCGTCGAGGGTGAAGTCGAGTCGGGCGGCCAGCCCTGCCGTCGCCGTGCGCAGGACAGACAGGTAAGCGCTGTCGGCAGGCATGTTGACGGTGACAGCGTCGCGTACACCGGTGGCATCGGCCGTGGGCACAGCGGTTTCTTCGGTCACGTCCCTCCTTCGGGGGGCGAGGTTGCCGCTTGAGAGCAATGTATCTCGTTTCACCCTGCCACTGACGCAGGGAGAACAGATCGTGTCCGGCCAGAGGCCCGAACACGAGACGAATGGCCTGGCTCAGCCCTTCTCAGAGCCCAGTGCGGCCAGCGCGTCGCCGTCCATACGGCGGACCGTCCATTCGTCCATGGGCGTTGAACCCAGGGTCTCGTAGAACCCGATCGCCGGAAGGTTCCAGTCCAGAACCGACCATTCGAGACGGGTGTAGCCGCGCTCCACACAGATCCGGGCGAGGTTTTTCAGCAGGGCCTGCCCGTATCCGTGGCCGCGCAGCTCGGGCCGGACATACAGGTCCTCCAGGTAGATACCGTGCCTGCCGGTCCAGGTGGAGTAGTTGCGGAACCACAGGGCGAACCCGGCCGCGACCGGGGTGCCGTCGGAATCTGTGTGTTCGGCGAGGTGCGCGTACACCGCGGCGTCCGGTCCGAACAGGGCGGTGTGCAGGTCCTGCTCGGTGGCGACGACCGCGTCGGGTTCCTTCTCGTACTCCGCGAGCTCCCGGATCATCCCGTGGATGACGGGAACGTCGTCGGGTCGGGCAGGACGGATCATCGGACCACCTCGGGAGCGGAGCTACGGCTACGGTCGCTCCCCAGAGTATGCGCTGGACGGAGGGGGTTCGCGGGACAGCCGGGGCCCAGGGACGATTCGCCCGTCAGCAGAGGTCCGGCCCGCCGTCAGGGCGCCGCTGTCCCGTCTCGCCTGGCGCCGCCGCTGTCCCGCCTCTCCTAGTGCGGCCGGTGCGCGACCAGCCGCTCCACCATGCCGAAGAGCAGCCGGTCGTGGTGGCCCACCTCGAACCCGGCCTCCTCCGCGACGGTCCGGGGCAGCCTGCGCGGGTGCTTGCGCAGGCGCTCACGGAGCCGGAACGGGAACCGGGTGTACTCGATGTGGTCGACCAGCAGCAGCCGGCCCCCCGGCGCCAGGACCCGGTGCATCTCCGCCAGCGCGCGCCCCTGGTCGGGGATCGTGCACAGCGCCAGAGCGCACAGCACGGTGTCGAAGGACTGGTCGGCGAAGTCCAGCTCCTGGGCGTCGCCTTCCACCAGGGTCACCGGGCGGCCCTGCTCCTCGGCTCTCTCCCGGGCCCGCTCCAGCATGGCGGGGCTCAGGTCCACCCCGGTCAGCTTCACCTGCGGCGGGTAGTGCTCCAGGTTCATCCCGGTGCCCACGGCCACCTCCAGGGTGCGCCCCCTGGCGCCGCCGCACAGGAGCCTGCGGGTGTTGCGGATACCCGCAGGCTCGATCCGGGCCCCGGTGTCGTATCTCTTCGCCCGGCCCTCCCAGAACTCACGGGCCTTCTCCGTACGCGCGTTCATGCCTCTCCCCTGGGGCGGGTGGGATCCCCCTGATGACTTTGGGGCCGCGAGCCCCTCCGGTCAAGGGCGACGCGGGCACACAGCGTTGGACACGGAGGTGAACATGACGGAGCCCCGCGCTCCCGGTGGGGAACGCGGGGCTCCGCGCGGTGATTCGTACGGTGGTCCGTGGGACCGGTCGCTCCTAGAGGACCTTAGACAGGAAGGCCTGGGTGCGCTCATGCTGGGGGTTGGAGAGCACCTCGTCCGGGGTCCCCGCCTCCACCACGACGCCGTCGTCCATGAAGACCAGCGAGTCGCCGACCTCGCGGGCGAAGCCCATCTCGTGGGTAACCACGACCATGGTCATACCGCCCTTGGCGAGGTCGCGCATGACGTCCAGGACCTCACCGACCAGCTCCGGGTCCAGGGCGCTGGTGGGTTCGTCGAACAGCATCAGCGACGGCTCCATCGCCAGCGCGCGGGCGATCGCCACGCGCTGCTGCTGGCCGCCGGAGAGCTGCTCGGGGTAGGCGTGCGCCTTGTCCGGCAGCCCGACTCGTTCCAGCAGTTCCATGGCGTGCGCGGTGGCCTTCGCCCGCGGAACCCGCTTGACCTGGACCGGTGCCTCGGTGACGTTGCCGAGCACGGTCAGGTGCGGGAACAGGTTGAACCTCTGGAAGACCATCCCGATGTCGCTGCGCTGCGCGGCGATCTCACCGTCGCGCAGTTCGTACAGGCGGCCGCGCTTTTGCCGGTAGCCCATCAGCTCGCCGTTGACCCACAGGCGGCCCGCGGTGAGCTTCTCCAGGTGGTTGATGCAGCGCAGGAACGTGGACTTGCCCGACCCTGAGGGGCCGACGATGCACATGACCTCGCCGCGCTTGACCTCCAGGTCGATACCCTTGAGCACCTCCAGGCGCCCGAAGCTCTTGTGCACGTCCTCGGCCACCACGAGGGCGTCCGCGGGCAGCTCCGCGCCCTCAGCGGTCTCCACGACCCCGTCGTGCGCGGTCACGCCGTTCTCCTCGGTCATCAGTGCGCCCCTCCCACGATGCGGTCCCGGACCCCGCGCTCACTCCGGCTGAACCTGCGTTCGATGAAGTACTGGCCGACCATCAGGACACTGGTGATCGCCAGGTACCACAGGCACGCCGCCACCAGCATCGGGAAGATCTGGTAGGTGCGGGTACCGACCGCCTGGAGCTGGTAGAAGAGCTCGATGGTCACCGGCACGTACGCCAACAGGGCGGTGTCCTTGAGCATCGCGATGGTCTCGTTGCCGGTGGGCGGGATGACCACGCGCATCGCCTGCGGCAGGGTGATGCGCCGCATGATCTTGCTCCGGCTCATCCCGAGTGCCTGGGCGGCCTCGGTCTGGCCCTTGTTCACCGACTGCAGGCCCGCACGGATGATCTCGGCCATGTAGGCGCCCTCGGATAGGGCCAGGGCGAGCAGACCGGCCATGTAGCCGCTCAGCAGCGTGCGGACGTCGATCTCGAAGAAGCGTGCGTCGCCCTCCAGACCCAGCCACGGCATCCAGTAGTTGTCGAACGGGAGCCCGATGTGGATGGTCGAGTACAGGATGGCGATGTTGCCGAAGAGCACCGCCAGCACCAGGCGGGGCACGCCGCGGAAGAACCAGGTGTACATCCAGGAGACCGAGACCAGGACCGGGTTCCCGGACAGGCGCATGATCGCGAGGATGACGCCCAGCAGGATGCCGATGATCATGGCCAGGATGGTGGCGCTGAGGGTCACCCAGACACCACGCAGGACCGGGTCCGAGAACATGTGGTCGAACATGAAGGGCCAGTTGAACGCCGGGTTCGTGATCAGCATGTTCACGAACATCGCGGCGAGGACCAGCACGATTCCGGCGGCGACCCAGCGTTCCGGGTAACGGACGGGGACGGCGGTGATCGGGTCGGCCGAACGGCTCCGGGTCGGTTCCTTCGACCCCGGATCGTCCGCCGATGCACTCGGTGACGTCACGGATCAGACTTTCGCTAGTGGCGGGCGCCCGGACGGATCCGGGTGAAACGGCCGCACGCCGGCCCTGTGCGAGCTCGGCGTGCGGCGGGGCGGTTCGAGGCCTACTCCTCGACGGAGGGGTTGACCTCGGAGGTGTCGATGGCGCCGGTCTCGATACCCCACTCCTCGAGGACGGTGTCGTAAGTGCCGTCCTCCATGATGGCGTTGAACGCGGCGGCCAGGGCGTCAGCCAGCTCGGTGTCCTCCTGGTTGACGACGACGCCGTACGGTGCGGCGTCGTACTGCTCACCGATGAACTCGAGCTGGTCGCCGGTCTCCTGCAGGGCGAACAGCGAGGTGGGCAGGTCGGCCAGGGAGGCGTCGTTCACCCCGGAGATCACGCTGGTGGTGGCCAGCTGCTGGTTCGGGAACTTCTCGATCGTGATGGCGTCCTCGCCCGCCTCGACGCAGGCTTCGCTGCGGGCCTCTGCGTCGGCGTCGTGCGTGGTACCGGTCTGCACGGCGATGCGCTGGCCGCAGGCGTTGTCGGGGTCGATGTCCTCGGGGTTGCCGGCCAGGGAGAACCACTGAGTCCCGGAGGAGAAGTAGCTGACCATGTTCACGGTCTCCATGCGCTCCTCATTGATGGTGAAGGAGGAGGCGCCGAGGGTGTACTGGCCGCTGTCGACGCCGATGATGATCGCGTCGAAGTTGGCGGGGACCCACTCGGCCTCGAGGTCGAGCTTGCTCAGGGCGGCGGTGACCAGGTCGACGTTGAAGCCCAGGACGGTCTCGCCGTCCTCGTCCAGGTACTCGCCGGGCGGGTACTCGGCCTCGACGCCGATGGAGACGGAACCGGCCTCGCGGATCTCGTCGGGGACCAGGGCGGCGAGCTCCTCGTCGGCGGAGACCTCGGGTGCTGCCGAGTCGTCGGCACCCTCCCCACCGTTGCCGCACGCTGTCAGGGCCAGGATGCCGGCGGCGGCCAGGGCGCCGAGGGCGAACGGCCCGGAGTGGGGCTTGCGCAGTGCCATGTGGGGTCTCCTTCTGGGAGCACGGAGTGCCTGGTCAGAACCGGGTGCGACGGTGAACGCGGACTGCCGATGTCGGGATGCAGGACATTATGCTTGATCTGGCGATACGTCGGTAACATCCCATCGTGTCCACCCGCGATTTTCCTCTGGTCACCGTTGTGAGAGGATTGCGTAACGGGTCATCCCCGTGAGATGCGGACGCGCAGTACTCGGATAAGAGTCCAGCGAAGACCGTCCCTTCCGGCGAACACCACCGGTCATGGCCGACCGGCGCCGTGAAGGGCTCCCCTAGCACCCTTACGTCTTCGCGCGTGATCCGTTGCCCACCGTCCCTCGTCATGGCCGACGCGGGACGTAGCATCAGACCGAGGGGTTTGAGTAGTGACCACCTTTTCTTCGCGTACCCAGAACACGTCCCATCTGGACGAGGACCCGGCTTTCGCCATGCACCGCGGCGGCAAGCTACAGGTGACCTCCACCGTGGACGTCAGTGACCATGAGGGCCTGTCCCTCGCCTACACCCCCGGCGTCGCCCGCGTCTGCGACGCGATCGCCGAGGACGCCGAACTGGTCGAGACCTACACCTGGAAGAGCAACCTGGTCGCCGTCGTCACCGACGGCACCGCCGTGCTCGGGTTGGGCAACATCGGACCGGAGGCCTCCCTGCCGGTCATGGAGGGCAAGTCGCTGCTGTTCAAGCAGTTCGGCGGTGTCGACTCCGTGCCGATCGCGCTCAACTGCACCGACACCGACGAGATCGTCGAGACCGTCGTGCGCATGTCGCCGTCCTTCGGCGGCATCAACCTGGAGGACATCGCCGCCCCGCGCTGCTTCGAGATCGAGGCCAAGCTGCGCGAGCGCCTGGACATCCCGGTCTTCCACGACGACCAGCACGGCACCGCGATCGTGACCGTCGCCGCGATGCACAACGCCGCCCGCCTCACCGGCCGCACCCTGGCCGACCTGCGGGTGGTCGTCTCCGGCGCGGGCGCCGCCGGGGTCGCCGTCACCAAGATGCTCATCGACGGCGGGATCGGCGACATCGCCGTGGCCGACTCCAAGGGCATGATCTACCAGGGCCGCGAGGGCCTGACCCCGATCAAGCAGGAACTGGCCTCGATCAGCAACAAGGCCGGTCTGCAGGGCTCCATCGAGAGCGCCCTCAAGGGCGCCGACGTCTTCGTCGGCCTGTCCGCCGGAGAGGTCCCCGAGTCGGTCGTGGCCACGATGGCCGAGGACGCCATCATCTTCGCCATGGCCAACCCCAACCCGGAGGTGCACCCGGACGTCGCCCGCAAGTACGCGAGCGTCGTCGCCACCGGGCGCAGCGACTTCCCGAACCAGATCAACAACGTGCTGGCCTTCCCGGGCGTCTTCCGGGGCGCCTTCGACGTCCAGGCCAGCGACATCACCGAGAACATGAAGCTGGCCGCCGCCAAGGCGCTGGCCGGGCTGGTCGGTGACGACCTGAGCGCCGACTACGTCATCCCGAGCTCCTTCGACGAGCGGGTGGTCCCGGCGGTCTCCGCCGCCGTCGCCGCCCAGGCCCGCCAGGACGGCGTCGCCCGCCGCTAGGCACACCGAAACACACGGCCAAGGCCCGCGGACCGTACCGGTCCGCGGGCCCTCGTCGCTCACAGCAACATCTGAAGTTCCTCAACACTCATGCCACAGTCCTTGAGGATCCCTCGAAGCGTGCCTTTCGCCACGTCTTGGCCCCCGTGGACAGGAACAGAGGTCCCTCGGCCGTCCGGGTGCCGCATCGCATGGTGGCTGCCGCGAATACGCACCATGTGAAACCCCGCGCGCTCTAGCGCCTTGACTAGTTTGTCACCACGAACACTCGGTACAGGCGGCATCAGGCGACGTCCAGAGTGAGCTCGAGTTCCTGAGGAGGTCCGAACTCCTCGATCATGAGGCTGACCGCCTCCCGAAGGTCGGCGATGGCCGTCTCCGGGGTGTCCCCCTCGCCGTGGGCACCGACGCCAGGTCGGAGCAGTGCGTGGGCACACCAGACTCCGTCTTCGTCTTGTTCGATCGTGTATGGGATGTGCACGGTGCGGGACATGCGGTCCCCCTCTCCTAGGCAATCCGAATTTACCCTAACTAGGTATTGTCGATCAGTGGAATCGGGTCGAGGCCACCCTGGACACCACAGTCGGGAGCTACTGCCCGGGCTCGGCCCCGCCGCCCCGGCGGTTCGACGACATCACGTTGGTGGAGCTGGCCACGCACACCTCGGGGCCGCCCGGGAGGAGACGAGCTTGCCGCAGACCCTCTGGCCGGGCTTACGCTCCTACTGGCCCTGGCCTCGCTCTGACCCTTACATCAGTTCCGCCGGCGTGTCGAGCTCCTCGGTCAGGAGGGCGAAGGCCACGCGCAGCTCGGCGAGGGCGGCATCCGGGGTGTCCCCCTCGCCGCGGGCGGAGACCCCTGGCCGGAGCACCGCGTGGGCGCACCAGACCCCGTCCCCGTCCTGCTCGATCGTGTACGGAACCAGCAACGGTACTTCCTCGTCCGTCGGATGATGCGCGACCGAAGGGCCCGGAGGAGCACGCCCCCGCGTGCTCCTCCGGGCCCTCGCCCGCCGGTCAGTCCTTCTTCTGGTCGTCCTCGCCGGTGGCGGCGGACCAGGGGTCGCCGCCCGAAGGCGGCATCGGGTGTGCGCCCGAGTCCTCCGGGCCGGACCCCTTGTCCTTCGCGGCCTCGGGCTCAGGGGACTCGGGTGCGTCCCGGCCGGAGTCGCCGGGCGCGGAGTCCTTGTCCTCGGCGCCCCCGGGCCCCCGGTCGGGCGGGCCCCAGTGGCCCAGGTCGCGGCGGATCACCTCGACGGTGTCGTCGAGGATGCGGCGCAGGTCGTGGGTGGCGGACTCGCCGACCTGACCGGCCCCGCGCACCATGTCGCGGACCTTGGTCGAGAAGTCCCGCAGGGCGTGCTCGAAGTCGGGGCGGTCGCCGCCCTCGCGCTCGGAGCCGCCCTCGGTGTCGCGGTCGGAGTCGGTGCGGTTGCCCCAGGCGGCACCGAAGGCGCCGAAACCCTGGGCGAACCGCTCCCACTCGCGGGCCCACATGCCGCTGTCGTCGCAGCGCTCGCGCTTCTCGCGCTTGTCTTCCTCGGAACTCTTCGAACTCTCGGAGTCCTTGGCGTCGCGCTCAGCGCTCGAACCGCGGGCCGCGCCCGAGGCGAACTTGAGCTCGTCGCGCAGGGAGCTGATGGTCGCGCGCACGTCCTGCTTCACGGCCCGGGCGATGTCGCGCACCGAGTCGGTGATCTCCCGCTCCAGGTCGTCCAGGTCGCTCTCGCGGGCCCGCAGCTCCTCGCGCCCTTTGTCGGTGAGGCTGTAGACCTTGCGGCCGCCCTCCTCGGTGTGCGTGACCAGCCCTTCCTCCTCCAACCGCGCGAGCCGCGGGTAGATGGTGCCGGGGGAGGGCGAGTACACGCCCAGGAAGCGGTCGCGGAGCAGGCTGATGATCTCGTAGCCGTGCTTGGGGCTCTCGTCCAGCAGCTTGAGCAGGTACAGCCGGAGTCTGCCGTGGCCGAAGATGGTGCTCATTCAGGCCCCCTCGGGGATCGCGGCCGGGGCTTCGGGCGCGCGCCGCAGCAGCGCGGTCCGGCCGGACACGGTGTTGATGCTGATGGAGGCGGGGTCAACGCCCACGCCGATCTTGCCGCTCAGGGAGTTGCGGGCCGGGGCGGTGCGGCGGTCCAGACCGAAGTCGGAATCCACCTTGCCGGTGACGGCGCGCAGCTCCACGGTGGCCGAGCTCTCCGAGGGCACCCGCAGGGCCACCTCGCCGGAGACCGTGTTCACCCGGACCCGCGCGGAGGACGCCAGGTCCGTGTCGACCAGAACGTGGCCGGAGGCGGTCTTGGCGCGCAGCTCGGCCAGGCGGCCACCGGCCACCGCGAGCTGTCCGGTGGCGCTGTTGAAGCCCAGGGTGCCGCCCGGGTTGCGCACCGAGGCGTCGCCCGAGGCGGTGTTGATGTCGGCCTCACCGGAGACGTGGTCCAGGGTGACCTCGCCGCTGGCGCTGCGGATACGGGTGCGGGAGTTCAGCCCGGCCGCCACCACGGGGGCGCTGGCTGTGGTCACCTCCACCGGGCACTCCCGGGGCACCCGGAGGTTGACCGTGGCTCGGCGGGAGGAGAGGTCCCGGTATCCGCCCAGCTGGATGGGCTTGAGCCGGTCCAGCAGGCCCTGGCCAGTGAGGTCCTTGTAGTGGATGGTGAGGATGCCCGCCTCCTGGGTGACCTCCAGGGGCTCGCCTTCGATGTCGGTGATCTCGAAGGTGACCGGGTCATCCGTGGGGATGATGTTGACCTGTCCGTGGACGATCCGCACCTTCAGGGCGACGATGCCGTCCAAGGTGTGGGTCATCGGACTGTCGATGGTCCATCGTGCCATCGTGAACCCTTTCCGCTCGCTCTCGATGTCTTCACGATATGTCGCGAGTCCGGCAAACTCAAGATATGTCGCGGATTTCAGGGTCCGATCAGGGAGAGCTCGGGGTCGGCCCCGGAGAGCCGGGCGTCACGGACCGCTATCCCCAATCCCCGTGATCTTGCTACCAGAAGCAAGTTCGGCGCCGAACTTGCTTCTGGTAGCAAGATCATTCTCAGGAGGAGGACCGAAGCGCGCGACCGCGGTGTGACCGCCGAAAACGGCCGAGGGGCCCGGGTCGTGATGACCCGGGCCCCTCGGCCGTTTTCGGCGGTCAGTGCGGCTCCGTGTGACTACTCCTCGTCCTCGTCGTCCAACCGGGCCAACCAGGTGGCCAGTCGTTCGACCGGGGTCTCGAACTCGGGGTTGATGTCGGTGAACACCCGCAGCTGCTCGGCGAGCCAGGCGAAACTGACCTCCTCCTCGCCGCGGCGGTTCTCCAACTCCTCGATCCCGCGATCGGTGTAGTACATAGTGTTTTCCAGTCCTACTCGTGTTCCCGGGCCTATTCGGCGGGCGGGAACACCGTGTCCACCAGGGCACGCTGCTCGGCCTCGTGGCGCTTGGCCGAACCGGCCGCGGGCGCGGAGGAGGCCGGACGCGAGATCCGGGTGAACGGACGGTCGAGCTGCTCGGAGAAGACCAGCGCGACGAAGGGCCACGGACCCATGTTCGCCGGCTCCTCCTGGACCCACAGGACCTCGCCCGCGTTCGGGAAGGCCTTGAGCTGCTCGCGGATCTCCTCGATCGGCAGCGGGTAGAGCCGCTCCGCCCGGATGATCGCGGTGTGCTTGTCGCCGCTCTTGCGACGGGCCGCGTCCAGGTCGTAGTAGATCTTGCCCGAGCAGATGACCACGCGACGGACCTTCTCCGGCGTGATCGAGTCGTCCCCGATCAGCGGCCGGAAGTGGCCCGAGGTGAAGTCCTCGGCGGCCGAGGTCGCGGCCTTCAGGCGCAGCAGCGACTTGGGCGTGAACACCACGAGCGGACGCTCGAACGGCGACTTCGCCTGCCAACGCAGCAGGTGGAAGTAGCTCGCCGGGGTGCTCGGCATCGCGACGGTCATGTTCTCCTGCGCGCACTGCTGCAGGAACCGCTCGATACGGGCCGAGGAGTGGTCCGGGCCCTGGCCCTCGTAGCCGTGCGGCAGCAGCATGGTCACGCTGGAGCGCTGGCCCCACTTCTGCTCACCGGCGCTGATGTACTCGTCGATGACGGTCTGCGCGCCGTTGACGAAGTCACCGAACTGCGCCTCCCACATCACCAGGGAGTCCGGGCGGGTCAGCGAGTAGCCGTACTCGAAGCCCAGCGCCGCGTACTCGCTCAGCAGCGAGTCGTGCACGTGGAACTTCGTGGTGCCGTTGTCGAACTGCTTGAGCGGCGTGTAGGTCTCGCCGGTCTCGCGGTCCATCAGCGTGGCGTGGCGCTGGCCGAAGGTGCCGCGGCGGCTGTCCTGGCCGATCAGGCGGACCGGGTGGTCGTCCAGCAGCAGCGAACCGAAGGCCAGCAGCTCACCGGTGGCCCAGTCGACCGCGTCGTTCTCCACCATCGTGGCGCGACGGGACAGCTGCGGCGCCAGCCGCGGGTGCGGCGTGAAGCCGTCGGGCATCGTCACCTGGGTGTCGATGACCCGCTTGACCGTCTCGGTGCTGATGGCCGTCTCGACCTTGGAGTGGTCCAGACGGGACTCGGTGAACACCTCGGGCTTGACCACGGCGCCCGCCTCGATCGGCTTCTTCTCGACCTCGCGGGTCTCGGTGAAGGCGCGCTCGAGCTCGGTCTGGTAGTCGCGCAGGGCCTGTTCGGCCTCCTCCACCGTGATGTCCCCGCGCCCGATGAGGGACTCGGTGAACAGCTTGCGGGTGGAGCGCTTGGCGTCGATGACGTCGTACATCAGCGGCTGCGTGAACGCGGGGTTGTCGCCCTCGTTGTGGCCGCGGCGGCGGTAGCAGACGAGGTCGATGACAACGTCCTTGTTGAACGCCTGACGGTAGGCGAAGGCCAGGTGCGCGACCCGGACCACGGCCTCGGGGTCGTCCCCGTTGACGTGGAAGATCGGCGCCTGCACCATCCGCGCGACGTCGGTGGCGTACACGCTGGAGCGGCTGTCGGTCGGCGAGGTGGTGAAGCCGACCTGGTTGTTCACGATGACGTGGACCGTGCCACCGGTGCGGTAACCCCGCAGCTGGGACAGGTTCAGCGTCTCGGCGACCACGCCCTGACCGGCGAACGCCGCGTCACCGTGGATGAGGATGGGCAGCACGGTGAAGCCGTGGGGGCCCTTGTCCAGCACGTCCTGCTTGGCGCGGACGATGCCCTCGGCGACCGGGTTGACCGTCTCCAGGTGGGACGGGTTGGCGGCCAGCGAGATCTGGATCTTGTCGCCCTCGCGGGTCTCGAAGGTCCCCTCGGTGCCCAGGTGGTACTTGACGTCACCGGAACCGTGCGCGCTGCGCGGGTCGAGGTTGCCCTCGAACTCACCGAAGATCTGCCCGTAGGACTTGCCGCAGATGTTGGCCAGCACGTTCAGGCGGCCGCGGTGGGCCATGCCGATGACGACATCGTCCAGCTCGTCCCTGGCGGCCTTGGAGATCACACCGTCCAGCAGCGGGATCAGCGACTCGCCGCCCTCGAGGGAGAAGCGCTTTTGACCCACGTACTTGGTCTGCAGGAAGGTCTCGAAGGCCTCCGCGCTGTTGAGCCGGTGCAGGATGTGCAGCTGCTCGTCGCGGTCGAGCTTCTCGTGCTCGCGCTCGACGTGCGACTGGATCCACTCCCGCTCCTCCGGGCTCTGGATGTGCATGTACTCGATACCCACCGTGCGGCAGTAGGTGTCGCGCAGCACGCCCAGAATGTTGCGCAGCTTCATGACCTGCTTGCCGCCGAAGCCCCCGGTGGGGAACTCGCGGTCCAGGTCCCAGAGGGTCAGGCCGTGCTCGAGCACGTCCAGGTCCGGGTGCTTGCGCTGCTCGTGGTCGAGCGGGTTGGTGTCGGCCATGAGGTGGCCGCGCACGCGGTAGGCGTGGATCAGCTCCTGGACCCGGGTGGTCTTGTCGAGCTGGGTCGCCGTGTTGACGTGGATGTCCTGGACCCAGCGGACCGGCTCGTACGGGATACGCAGCGAGTTGAAGATCTCGTCGTAGAAACCGTCCTCGCCCAGCAGCAGCTGGTGGATCCGGCGCAGGAACTCACCCGACTGGGCGCCCTGGATGATCCGGTGGTCGTAGGTCGACGTGATCGTCATGACCTTGCTGATGCCCAGCTCGCTCAGCGTGTCCTGGGACGCGCCCTGGAACTCGGCCGGGTACTCCATGGCCCCGACGGCGAGGATGGTGCCCTGCCCGGGCATCAGGCGCGGCACGGAGTGCACGGTGCCGATGCCGCCCGGGTTGGTCAGGCTGATTGTGGTGCCCTGGAAGTCCGGAACGGCCAGCTTGTTGTTGCGGGCCTTGCGGACCAGGTCCTCGTAGCCGCTCCAGAACTCGTTGAAGTCCATTTCGTCGGACTTCTTGACGGAGGGCACGACCAGCTGACGGGAACCGTCCGGCTTCTGCAGGTCGATCGCCAGGCCGAAGTTCACGTGTTCGGGCTTGGCGACGCCGGGCTTGCCGTCGATCTCCGTGTAGGAGTAGTTCATCTCGGGCATGGCCATGGCGGCCTTGACCATGGCGTAGCCGATGAGGTGGGTGAAGGAGACCTTCCCACCGCGGCCGCGCCGGAGATGGTTGTTGATGACGATGCGGTTGTCGAAGAGCAGCTTGACCGGTACCGCGCGCACGCTCGTCGCGGTCGGCATGGTCAGGCTGGACTCCATGTTGGTCGCGGTACGGGCGGGTGCGCCACGCAGCCGCTCCTCGTTGACCTGGAGTGCATCGTCGGTGTTCTTGGGTGCCGGGGCCGCAGCGGCCTTCTTCTTCGGCGCGGGTGCGGCGGGGGCCTTCTCGGGCTGCGCCTTCGCGGCCGCAGTTCCCCCACCCTTCCCGTTGGCCGAGTCCGCGGGCTTGTAGTCCGCGAAGAAGTTCCACCAAGCCTTGTCAACCGAATTCGGGTCGGTGAGGTACTTCTGGTAAAGCTCCTCGACCAGCCACTCGTTCGGGCCGAAATCTGTCAGGGGTTGAGACGCCTCAGACGACACGGCGGAGATCGCCCACTTCCGCAGCTCGCTTGTGAATGTGTAGGAAAGACGGGTGGCTGCTGGCAAGGCGGGCTCAAAGAAGCATGAAGTCGCTCCCCTTGACAGGGAGAATCTGACCTGGCCAGCACTCGTCGGGTACCAGGCTACTTGTACAGACCTCCCGGACGGGAACATCGGTCTTGTTGAAACTGGGAGATACCTAACAATCTTTCACACGAACCTTGTCTCTACGTGTCGGTCCCCTTGCTTTGCGTGGTCGAAGTGGAGCGTTTGATCCTGTTTGTCGGGTTTTTGGGTCTGCTTTGCTGTGACCGCCTCCGGTTAGCCCCGATGTGGCGCGCACCACGATTCCAACACAAGCCACGTCGGCGCGGCTGAACGGCGGCCTGGCGGCGGCCGACCGGTGACGGAACAGTCCCGGCAGTGCCCGACCGACGGCGCGCGACCTGCGCTCGACGGCGAAACGCCGGTGATCGACGACGGCGATGTCCGGATCTGTGTGCTCTTCCCCGTTCTGCCACATGAGGGTCCGCCCGCTGCCTACGATCACCCCACGTCAACGCCGACACATGCGGGTGGGAGGCCGATGAGAGGGCTCGGGGAACTGGAGGCGGCCATCATGGGCGCCCTGTGGCGTACGGAGGTGCCGCTCTCCGTGCGCGGGGTCCGGGAGAACATGGTCTACGACCGGGACGTCGCCTACACGACCGTCATGACGGTCGCGAACATCCTCTTCCACAAGCGCCTGGTGGACCGGGAGAAGGCCGGGCGGGCCTGGGTCTACTGGGCCAGGGAGAGCCACGCCGAGTACACCGCCAGAGTGATGGGGGAGGTGCTCGACACCGGCCCCGACCCCGGTGCGACCCTGCTGCGGTTCGTGGAGCGCTTCGACGAGGAGGAGATGGCCCGCCTCCACCAGGTCTTCAGCCAGGTGCGCGACCGGCGCGGCGCGGGGCGCATCTCACCGACGGTGCGATCGTCAACGGCTCCGTCAGCGACGGCGCAGTGAGCGCACGCTGGGGGCGGCGATCGCCGCCAGGGTGGCCGTGACGGTCAGGCCGGCCACGATGAGGATGGATCGCCCCGGCCCGATCGCCTCGGCCACCGGGCCGATCGCGATCTGGCCCACCGGCATCGCCACGAACGAGCCCAGCGCGTCGTAGGAGTAGACCCGGGAAAGCCTTTCCGGCGGGATGTTTTCCTGCACCGACACCTCCCAGGCCACGCTGAACTGCTCCACCGCCACCCCGCCCAGGAACATCGCGGCGAACAGCAACGGCACCACCGGAGCGGGATCGGCCAGGACGAAGAACGGCAGGGTCTGGAGTGTGACCAGCGAAGTCCCGAAGAAGAGCGCGCGCCGCGGCTGCCAACGGGCCGCCAGGATCCCGCCGACCAGCAGCCCCACGCTGTTGGCGGCCATCACCAGGCCCCAGGTGGTCCGGCCGAACGTCTCGTCGGCGATACCCGGGCCCAGCACGCTGGTGGTCGCCGACCATCCGGCGTTGACCACCATGAACTGCAGCACGATGATCCACACCCACGGCCGGGCCACGAACTCGCTCCACCCGTCCAGCAGGTCGCGCAGCACACCGCCGCCGCCCGGCACCGCCGTCGAGGGCACCCGCAGGAAGAGGAAGACCGTCCCGGCCGCGGCGAACAGCAGCGCATCGACGCCGATCGCCCACCCCGGGCCGACCAGGCCCACCAACACACCGCCCGCCGACATCCCGGCGAACATGCCCAGCTGTTTGGCGATCCCGGCCAGCGCGTTGGCCTGGCGCAGCAGCGTGTGCGGAACGGTCTGCGGGGTCAGCGCCGCCAGGGCGGGCAGGTTGGCGGCGGCCGCGGCCCCGTTCAGCGCGCTCAGCACCATCATCACCGCGAGCGTGGCGGTTCCGGTGAGCAGGGTCAGCGCCAGCAGCCCCTGGGTGAGCGCGGCCAGCACGCAGGCGCCCTGGACCACCAGGGCCCGTGGCAGCCGGTCGGCGAGGACCCCGCCGAGCAGGAGCAGAGCCACGTTGGCGATCGAGCGTGCGCCCACCACCAGGCCCACCTGGGCCAGGGATCCGGTCACGTCCAGCACGGCGAAGGCCAGCGCGACCGTCGCCATGCCGTTGCCGAAGAGCATCAGCACCCGGCCCGCGACCAGGGTGCGGAAGGGCGCGTGGGCCAGCGGCGCCATGATGCCCGGGGCCGGGCCCCGCGTCCCTGCCATGCTCCGTCCCCCCGGTCAGCCTGCCGACCGGAGCACCCTTCCCGAGCCGGAGGCGTGGGTCAACCGGTTTTCCGAGGACGGGGGGCTATCGCCCTAGGACCCAGCGCTGGGGTGTACTACCGGCCCAAGACCCAGCTGCGGCCCTCGGCGGCCAGCTTCTCCACCAGGGTTGCACTGTCGTGCTCCTTGGCGAAGAGGTGTTCGGGGCGGGTGATCGGCACGATCCACAGCCACCGCACCGGGTCGCCCTGGAAGGTCAGTCCGGAGGTGTCCGGCGGCAGGTGGGCCGGGTCGGTGACCAGGGGGCTCGGGTCCTCCAGCAGCAGGACCGCGCCCGCGCCGCCGCGCATGGAGCGGTCCTCGGGGTTGTCCAGCCACTTGACTGTGTGCCCGGTGCCGAACCACGTGACCGCCCGCCAAGGGAATGCGCCGATCCACCGGAAGATCCGCGCCGCGTGGTGCGCGGGCAGAGTCGTGGCCAGGGCCAGTTCCACCCGGGCGTGGTGGGAGGTGTCGGCCATGTACCGGTCCAGGGTCGGCATCCGCTGGCCGCACATACCCACGGTGGAGAGCACGGTGTAGGGGCGCTCCTCCGAGGGGGGCCGTTCCGAGACCCGAAGCAGCGGCGGGTGCCCGTCAGAGACGTCCCAGTAGTGGCCGGGCTCGCCGATCCGGCGGTTCAGGTGGCTCAGGACGGTCCGCTGCACACTGCGCCAGGCGCCTGAGGCGCGCCGCCAGTCCCAGTAGGCCTCGGCGTGCACCACCCGCGGCCACAGCTGGTTCTTGACCGAGTCCAGTTCCCAGGCGTAGGCGCTGCGCCCGATCGCCTCACGGGCGTACCCCGGCAGACCGCTGTCGGCCTCGGCCCAGCCCGGTATCACCGCGAGCAGGCCCTCCTCGTCCACCAGCGCCACCCCGTCGCCCTCCTCGAACCACACCGCGCGCAGCGTGGCCGGGTCGAAGCGGGGGCGCCCCTGGGGGTGCTTGGTGTAGGCCTCCGGCATCAGCGGGGCCTGCCCCCGGTAGAGGCCGCTCGACTCGCTGTCGCGGGGTGCGGCCTCGTGGTTGGCCAGCCACACCGGCACCCGGATCCGCTCACGGGCGTCCAACAGGTAGGCGGCCGTGGTGTGGGAGTCGCACTCGACGACGACGCGACGGCTCTGGTAGGGGCTGATCTCGTCGAGCAGGACGTCGATCTCGGTCACCGGCCCTCCCACGCGCCGACGGGGTGTCGTGTTGTCAGTGTCATGCTGCCAGTGAAAGACCGGTCGGGACGGATCCGCCCGGGCTGTCCACAGGGTAAGTAGAATCGACGGTAGTGCCCTGACAGGCGGAGCAGCACAGCAGTCGCGTATAGGTCGTATAACGACCCGTGCCGCCACATCCCTCCCGCACCGGGCGCAGTCCACCGACTCCACTCCTTACGGATCCTTATGCCCGCCGAGCTCACATTCGTCGCACCCCGCCGTGCCAAGCCGCCCCGGCACCTGGCCGACCTCAGCCCCGAAGAGCGGCAGGAGGTCGTCAAGGAGCTGGGCGAGAAGCCCTTCCGGGCCAAACAGATCGCCAAGCACTACTACGGCGGGCTGGAGTCGGACACCGCGAAGATGACCGACCTCCCGGAGTCCTCCCGGGAGAAGCTCGGCGAGGCGCTGCTGCCCACGCTGCTCACCCCGGTCCGGCACATCACCTGTGACAACGGGATGACCCGCAAGACCCTGTGGAAGGCCTTCGACGGGGTGATGTTCGAGTCGGTGCTGATGCGCTACCCGGACCGCGTCACCCTGTGCATCTCCTCCCAGGCCGGTTGCGGGATGAACTGTCCGTTCTGCGCCACCGGCCAGGCGGGGCTGACCCGCAACCTGTCCACCGGCGAGATCGTCGACCAGGTGGTCGCCAGCGCCCGCGACCTGGCCCGCGGCGAGGTCGCCGGAGGCCCGGGGCGGATCAGCAACATCGTGTTCATGGGCATGGGCGAGCCGATGGCCAACTACAAGCGGGTGCTCCAGACCTGCCGTCAGATCACCGACCCGGTCCCGAACGGCCTGGGCATCTCCCAGCGCGGCGTGACCGTCTCCACGGTCGGCCTGGTCCCGGCGATCAATAAGCTCATCGACGAGAAGATGCAGGTCCGCCTGGCGATCTCGCTGCACGCCCCGGACGACGAGCTGCGCGACGAGCTGGTCCCGATCAACACCCGGTGGAAGGTCGAGGAGGTCCTGGACGCCGCCTGGCGCTACGCCGGGACCACCGGCCGCCGCGTGTCCATCGAGTACGCGCTGATCAAGGACATCAACGACCAGGCCTGGCGGGCCGACCTGCTCGGCAAGCTCCTCAAGGGCCACCTGGTGCACGTCAACCTCATCCCGCTCAACCCCACCCCGGGGTCGAAGTGGACGGCCTCGCGCCCCGAGGACGAGCGCGAGTTCGTCCGGCGGCTCCAGTCCCACGGGGTCTCGGTGACCGTCCGCGACACCCGCGGCCAGGAGATCGACGGCGCCTGCGGGCAGCTCGCCGCCGCCGAGAAGTAACGGGAAGCGGGCCGACGTGGTCGAGACCGCCCTGGCCTTCGTGGTGGCCACCGCGGCGGGGCTGGTCCCGCTCATCAACATCGAGCTGTACCTGCTGGGCGCCGTCGCCGTTCTGGACGACGGCGCCCTCGTCGCGATGGCGGTGGCCGCCGCCGTGGGCCAGACCCTCGGCAAGATCCCCTACTACTACGTGGGGTACGGGACGATCTCGGCGCCCTGGCTCAAGCGCCAGGCGGCCACCCCCGGCAAGTGGTCGGAGCGGGTGAACCGCTGGCGGGCCAAGGCCGAGGCACGCCCCGCCTGGGGTGCGGGCCTGCTCGCCCTCAGCTCCTTCGCCAGCGTGCCGCCGTTCATGGTGGTCTCCGTCCTGGCCGGGGTCCTGCGGATGAACCTCGTGCTGTTCTGCGTGATCACCTTCGTCACCCGCACCGCGCGCTTTTTGATCCTCGTGCTGGCCCCGGCCTGGGCGATGGACGTCCTGCCGGTGTAGAAGGAGTCCCGTCAGCTGAGGTCGTCGCGGTCCACCTCCAGTGATCCGCCCACCGGCTCCAACTCCCCGTCGTCACCGACCAGGTGGGCGCCCTGATCCGGGTTGACCAGCGAGGGCGGCACGTCGTCCCCGTAGGTCTCCAGGAAGAGCACGTAGGCGGAGCCCTCGACCAGCTCCGGCCCGGAGGTGTCGACGGCCCGCTTGACCTCGACCCGCCTGTCGGACAGCTCTCCCTTGTGCACTTCGGACACGGTGAACGTGTGCACGGTGTACTCGACCGGCTCCTGACCGCCCTCCTCGGAGACGTCGATATCCTCGGTCCGTGTCCCCTCCAGGGCGGCCTCGACGACCAGGTCTGCGGCGCCGAGGAGTTCCCCGGCCGAGGAGTACGAGGGATAGTCGCTGGTTGCCTCGGACCGGTCTCCCCCTCCGTCTGAGGAGCATGCTGTGCCTCCGAGCGCCAGGGCGGCGAACAGTACGCCGCACGTCGCCGCGGCGGAAATGATCTTTCCCATGCTGATGACCCTTCGGTGGGAGTCTCGAATGAGACCGCGCTGGTATAGGACCCAATTTTCAGAAAAAGGGTTCCCCGCTCCCCGGGTTTTTTCGTCTCCGAGGGCGGGGTGATGAATGGAAGCCGGTTTCCCGGGGGCCGTTATTCGAGGTCGAAGATCTCCGCCGCCTCGTCCTCGCTGATCACGACCGGATTCTGCACACTCACCGGTTCGAGGCTCCCGTCGGATTCGAGGGTGTAGGCGCCCTGGGTGGAGCTGACGAGTGAGAAGGGAGTCCCTCCGTCGGCCTCCCCGCTGAGGAACAGCACCTGGGGCGCGCCCCGGTCCAGTTCGGCGGGGTCGTCCTCCGCGTAGACCACTCCGTCCAGGGTGCCGCCAAGTGTCTTGACCTCGATGCTCTGGCCGACCTCGGCTTCTCCTGCCAGGACTGACGTCACTTCGACCCGGTGAACGGTGTAGACGAGCAGGACCTCGTCGGGGGCGTCCGGCGCGCCGAGCCCCGGGTCCTCCTCGGCGCTGAGCCCTTCCTCCGGCGGGGCCAGGATGTCCAGCTCCTGGACCTCCGAACCCGTGATGATGCCTTCGACGACCAGATCGGAGGCGGAAGAGAGGTCCGCCGGTGTGTCGAAGACCGGATAGTCGGTGTAGTAGACGACGGGGGAGCCTTCGTCGGCATTCTCGCCACTCTGCGCGGTGCACGCGGAGAGCGCCAGGATCAGGCCTGTCAGGCTTGCCGCCGCGGTGGCGGTGTTTCCTCTCATGGCTTCTCTCCTCAGTAGATGCGGCGGACTTCCGAGACGTCGTACGCGTACGGTGTGGTGCGCGTCCTGTTCCGGTTGTGCTTCATGATCGACAGGCTGGACGTTCTGGGGTTGTCCGCCAGGGAGAGCGCATGCCCCAGTTCGTGCACCGTTGTGCTGAGGATCCAGGCCGTCATGTTGCTTCCGGAGTCTCTTGCCAGGGTGCGGGCGTTGACCCTGATGACGAAACGACGGTTGTTCCTCGTGCCCGAGGGCGTGTACAGGCCGTACCAGCTGTCGTTGTAGCGTGCGGCGGTCATGGTGCGGTTGACCGAGGAGCTGGTGGAGCGGGTGATCGACACGTTCGTGTTCGTGGTCCGGTTCCAGTTCCCGCGAGAGGTGTTGAAACGGTTCACGTAGGTGTCGTTGACACCGGTGTACCGGACGCTGAAGCGGGGACTGCCCACTCCACCGGAGTAGTAGTCGGCGTGCGCGGGGACCGAGCAGAGGCCGATCGTGAGGATCACGGCGATGCAGACGGTCAGGACCCGAGTCAGGGGTCCGTGGCTGGGGGCGGAGGGGGTCTCGGCGAGGGATGCCCTCATGGAGTCTCCAGAAAGGGAAACGAATGTGGCGCAGGGGGAACGGGTTCCATGGTTCGCCGCCCACGCCAAGATTTAACGGCAATTCCGCAGAAAAAAGAGAGAAGTGGCCGAAATGGGACAGCTTCGGGAAAGATCATTTTCGTGGTTCAAGATCCTTTTTACCCGGGCCTCGGGAAACGTCATTAACAGTCACCGGTGCCGGTTTTCCGTCGCAGTCCGCTGATTCCCGGGGACTGCCGCGCGGGGTGGGAATGTGGTATCCGCCCAGCGGACGCCCCGGCCGGAGGACGTGGTCGGCGAGGCGGTCCGCCGCGGTCACACCACCTGACGGCCGTCCCGGTAGACCGAGGCCACCTCGCGGATCCGGCTGATGTCGGCCAGCGGGTCGCCGGTGAGGGCGAGAAGGTCGGCGGCGCGGCCCACCTCGATCGCGCCGATGTGGTCGGTGCCGAGCACCCGGGCGGCCTCGCTGGTCGCGGCCCGCAGCGCTGCGTGTGGGCCCAGCCCGCTGTCGGCCAGCAGCTCCAGTTCCCGGTGCAGGCCGTCGCCGAAGCGCACCCCGGGCACGGCGGCGTCGCTTCCGGCCACAATCCGGCCGCCCGCCTCGTACAGCTCCGCCAGCCGGTCCCTGATCACCCGGTGCTCTTCCGCGGAGACGGCCACCTCGGTGACGGCCAGGGTCGGGGTGACGGGGATGTCCCGCTCGACCAACTCGGCCAGCAGCTCCTCGGGCCAGCCGTCGAGGACCCCGCGGCTCTCCAGGTGTTCGAGCCCGTCCACCCCGGCAGCCAGGGCGTCGGTCAGGTCCGGCTCGGAACCCCAGTGCGCGGTCACGGTGAGCCCGTGCTCGTGCGCTTCGGCCACGATGGCCTCGAGGATCTCGGTCGGGATCGGGTCCAGCTCCATGCTTTCGGTGTCACCCCGCTCCTGCACCACCTTGACGAGGTCCACCGGGTCGTCGCCGCTGGCGAGTTCGCGTACCGCCTCGCGGGCCTCCTCGGGAGTGGACGGCAGCCGGACGGTGCCGGAGTCGGGTTCCACCCCGAAGGTGGCCACGGGGTGACCCGCGGGCGTGGTGAACAGCGGACCCGACGTGTACAGGCGCGGTCCCTCCAGGTCTCCGTCACGGAGCATCCGGCGCATCTCGATGATCCAGGTGTGGTCGTCGCCCAGCCCGCGCACCGTCGTCACACCGTGTTCGAGTAGCGCGCGGCGGGCGGAGGGCACGTAGCGCGCCATCTCGTAGACCACCCCGGGCATGTCGGTCGCGCCCAGCTCATCCCCGGGTTCCTGTTGCGGGAACCCCAGGTGCACGTGCAGGTCGATCAGTCCGGGCATGAGCGTGTGTCCGCTCAGGTCCACGGTCTCGGTGTCCGCGGAAGGGGTGAAGTCGCCGTCGTCGGAGATCTCGGTGATGACCCCGTCGGTGACCAGGACCGTCGTGTCCGTGCGCGGTTCCAGGTCCTCGCCGACCAGGACCGTTGCCCCGGTGAGGGCAAGGCGGCCCCGGTGCGGTTCCGCCCGAGGGCTGTACAGGGTGGCGACGTAGTGGCCCACCAACCCGCCTCCGGCGAGCAGGCCCAGACCGCCCACCACCGCGGCCCCGCGCAGGAAGCGCCGCCGGGTGCTCTTCTTCCCGGGTTTCCCCGAATTCCGCTCCGCGCTGTCGTCGTCCGCTGAGTTGCCCGCCGTGCTGTCCGCTGCGTCCATTGGCCGTCCCGAGGCTCGTGTGGGGGGGGTAACCGACCTGCCCATGCTGGCAACCGCCCGTGACGAAACACGCGGCGGGGTTCGGGCTCGGTCAGAGGGCGTGGTCAGCGAGTCGGGCCACCGCCGCGACCACCTCGGGGCCGTGGACCGTCGCGGGGTCGTTGTGGCCCGTGCCGGCCAGCACGACCTCTTCGTGAAGGTTCGGGCTGGCCCCGGCCACCTCGTGGCTCTGCTCCGGGGGAACGATGGTGTCGGCGTCGGCGACGACCACGGTGGTGGGCATATCGAGTTCCGCGACCCGTTCGGCCACCGGGAACTCGTCCCTGAGCAGCAGTCGCACGGGGACCAACGGGTAGTGGTGGTTGCCCATGTCGGCCAGGGAAGTGAAGGGTGAGCGCAGGAACAGCGCGGCGGGCGGGCGCTCGACGGCCAGGTTGGCGGCCACGGCGGCGCCGATGCTCTCTCCGAAGTACACGGTGTGCTCGGCGTCGAAGCCGCGTTCGGCCAGGGCGTCGGCTGCGGCGCGTGCGTCCATGGCCAGCCCCGCCTCGCTGGGGCTGCCGGGGTTGCCGCCGTAGCCGCGGTAGTCGAACAGCAGCACGGAGAACCCTTCGGCCGCCAGGGAGCGGGCCAGCGGAGCGCGGCTCTCCCGGTTGCCCGCGTTGCCGTTGGTCACCAGGACCGCGGTCTCCCGGTCGGTGGCACGGTCGGTGTCCTGTGGGGGGACGAACCAGGCACCGAGTTCGAGGCCGTCCTCGGTGTGTAGGCGGACGTCCTCGGCACCCTCGATCACCTCGGCGGCGGGCGGCGGCTCCCCGCCCATGGGGACGAAGACGAGCGATCTCTGCAAGGCCCAGATGAGTCCCACCAGCACCACCAGTACAAGCGCCACCACCGCTGCCACGATCAGGGCGCGTTTCACTACGGCTCCTTCCGGGAGGGTCGCTGTCCTTGCCCTGTGGGCTACCCGTTTCCGCCCGGAGCATCCCTGAGGTTTGTATTGCAAACCAAGGCGCCCTCGCCTACGGTGGAAGAAAGGTTTGCGTTACAAACCGGAGGTGTGCATGACGACCCCCCACGACCTCGACCGCCTTCAGCGGATCCGCGAGGTCACGTCCGACTTCAGTGGCTACCAGGGCCTGTACACCTCCCTGCTGGGTGTGTTCGCGATCTGTGTGGGCCTGGCCCCGCTCACCGGGGAGGGGCCGCTGGCCGACCTGTTCCCGGTCGGGATGCTCCTGATCGCCGCCCTCTTCGTCGCCGTCCAGATGTACTACCGGCGCAGGTTCGGGCAGGTGCGGCCGCGGTGGACCACGCGACGGCTCCTGTGGGTGGTGCTGCTGCCGATCGCTCTGGTCTTTGCCTACATGGCGCTGATGATCACGACCAACCTCCTCGAGGCCCAGGGCGGTTGGGTCTTCGGAGTGTTCCTCGCGGTCGCCCTGTTCGGGGTGGGCTGCTCCGACCTGCGGAACCGTCGGCACTACCTGGTCGGAGCGGTCCTGGTCCTCGCGTTCACGGTGCTGCCGCTGGGCCCGCTCTTCCCCTCGGGGACGCATCCGGTCGACTGGGAGTACCCCGTGATGGTGGCGGTGGTCGGTGGGGGCGTCTTCGTGGTGAACGGGCTGCTCGACCACCGCACCCTGGTGCGCACGCTTCGGCCTGTGGCGGAGAGCGCGAAGGCCTGAACACGGGCACACCCTTCCCTCGCATTCTGGGTTCGCGTTACGAACCGGAGGTTCTAATGACCGTCCCGCACGACTTCGACCGGCTCGAACGGGTCCGCCACGTCACCGCCAACTACGTCGACTATCAGGGGTTCTACATGCTTGTAGTGGCGCTCTTCGCGCTGAACCTGGTACTCCTGCGCGGTGGGAGTCTGGAGCCGCTGATCATCGGCCTGCCCTTACTGGCCGCCCTGGGCTTCCTGGTCCGCTGGTACTACCGGAGGCGCTTCGGGCACGTCCGGGCGCTCTTCCCTCCGAGTCGGATCTCCGCGTACGCGCTCCTGCCCTTCGGCCTTGTCATGCTCTCCATGGCCGGAGGAGTCCTGACCGCCCAGATGGGCTGGAGCTACGGGCCCCTGGGGGTCGGAGGACTCGTGTTCGCGCTGCTCTTCGTCCTGCTCGCCTATCCCCACTGGCGGATGCGGGCGCACTACCTGGTGGCCGCGGCCGCCGTCGGCCTGGCGAGCCTGCTGCCGCTGGGGATGCTGCTTCCCTCGGGCGTCCATCCGCTCAGCTACGCCGCCACCGACACGCTCCTGGTCACGCTCGCTGCCGTACTGTGCGTCGGGGGACTGCTCGACCACCGTACGTTGGCGCGTACCCTCCCGCCGGTGACGGACGCGGTGACAGAGAACGGAACGGACTGACCATGGGCACGCCCTTCGAGGACATGGCGGAGATCGACCGCCTGGTGCACGACCCCTCGCGGTTGGCGGTCACCAGCGCCCTGCTCTCCTGCGAGAGCGCGGACTTCCTCTTCCTCCAGCGGCTCACCGGACTCTCCAAGGGCAACCTGTCCAGCCACCTGTCCAAGCTGGAACGGGGCGGCGTGGTCGAGATCGAGAAGAGCCGGGAGCGCCGCCCCCGTACCGTCGTCCGGCTCACCGGCGCCGGGCGCAAGAGGGTGGCCGAGCACTGGGACCGGCTGGTCCGGCTGCGTGAGGCGGCCGCCGGGTGGGACGGTGCGCAGGAGCCCCCACAGGAGTGAGCCCCGCCCCTGCGGGGCTCACCCCGTCATCAGGGGTGTCCCATGACCGCGCCGGTGAGGCCGATGTCGACCAGGCCGTAGGCGTCGGCCAGGATCAGCGCCGCCAGGGCCCACACGTAGTAGGAGAAGTAGCGCAGCCGGGCCTTGTACAGCAGCTTCAGGACCAGCAGCAGGGAGAACGTGCCAACGATCGCCGCGACCACGAACCCGGTCAGCAGGGGGAGCGGGTCGAAGGCCGAGAGGATCTCGGGTTCGAGGATCGGCAGCAGGACGTTGCCGGCGATGATCGTCGGGATGGCGATGAAGAAGCTGAACTCCGCGGCCCAGCGTCGCCGCAGCCCGAGCAGCAGGGCGATGGCGATGGTGGTGCCGCTCCTGGACAGACCGGGCGCGAAGGCCATGGCCTGGGCGAGACCGATGAACAGGGCCATCATCCAGGTGAAGTCGCGCAGGCCCTTGGTACGGGGGCTCAACAGGTCGGTCCACAGCAGCAGGGCGCCCGTCACGCAGAGCATCAGGGCGATCAGTGCCGGGTTCGCGAAGACGCTCTCCAGCGGCTTGCGGATGGTCAGGCCCAGGACGCCGGTGACCGCCACCGCGAACAGGCCCATCATCATCAGCTTGAGGTAGAGGCCCTCGGTCCGGGGGCCTGCTCCCACCAGCCCCCGCAGGTCGGCCACCGAACGGGCGACCAGGTCGGTCAGCGCCCGCCGGTAGACGATGAGGATCGAGACCACGGTCCCCACGTGCACCACGATGTTGAAGAACACCATCTCCGGTGACTCCGGGGGCGGCAGCGCGGAACCGTTCTGGATGAGCCAGTGCTGGGCCAGCGCCAGATGACTGCTGGAACTGACCGGGATGAACATGAACAGACCCTGGATGACACCGAGGATCGCCGACTCGAGGACGGTCATGGGGAGAAGGCCTTTCGGGCGAGGCCGGAGTGGCTCGCCTGCACCGCCTCGGAGGAGCACGGGGAGGGGAGCCAGGAGGTTCCGGCGGGCGAAGCATCCTGACCCAGGCTAGCTCCGGGAAGGGTGAACGGGGTTCCCCCTCGAGGTGAACGCGGGGGGCGGAGCGGTGCCCGCGGGCCGGTGCGGCTCGCACCCGCCCGCGGGCACCGCCGCGGTGCTTCAGACCGTGGCCAGGTCCCGGTTGCGGAACCCGACCAGGCCGACGGCGGCCGCGACCGCCGCCGCGCCCAGGACGGCCAGGAAGGGCACCGGGCCGAATTCGTCCACCGGAAGTTGGGGCAGGAGCGAGAACGGGCTGACGTCGAGCATCCAGTCGGGCATCCCCACGATCACGCCGAGCACCGTCACCGCCAAGCCGTAGCCGAACCAGGCCCAGACCAGGCCGACCAGTCGCGGCGCGACCCCGAGGAACAGCACGGTCAGGCCGATGAACAGCAGGACCAGCGGCAGCTGCGCGGCCGCGGCCCCGGTCACCGTCCCCACCCATCCGTAGTCCTCGGTGGCGATCCCGGCCCCCAGGCCCATGGCCAAACCGCCCAGGACCGTCATCGTGCTCGCCGCCAGGGCGCTGACCAGAACCGCCGCTCCCAGCCAGCGGATCCGGCCCACGGCCGCGGACATGGTCAGTTCGGCCCGGCCGGAGCTCTCCTCGGCCCTGGCCCGCAGCACGGACAGCACGGCGAAGGCGGTGGCCGTCATGACGACGTAGAGCACCAGCATGCCGAGGAACCCGTGCGACAGGTCCTGCGCCCCCAGACCCATCCGCGCGATCAGTTCGGGGTTCTGCTCCACCATCACGTCGATCTCGGAGATGAGTGTGCCGAAGGACAGCGCGAACAGGAAGATCGCCGCCGTCCACACGATGATCGAGGTTCGCTGCAGGCGCAGGTTGAGCGCGAACACGCTGTTGAGCAGGGGGCCCGCCTCGGATGGCCCCGGGCGGGAGGCGACCAGCCCGGCACCGAGGTCCCGGCGCCCGGCCAGGGCGAACGCCACTGCGAACAGTACGGCGATGACCAGCGGGTACAGGGCCAGCGGCCACCAGCGCAGATCGTCGAACATCCGAGTCTGCTGGGCCCATGCCCACGGAGAGAACCATGACGGTGCGCTACCGCCGCGCTCGGCCATGTCACCGACCACCCGGAACATGAAGAGCACGCCCACGGCCATGAACGCCAGCCCGCTCGCACCCCGGGAGTGCTCCGAGACCTGGGCGCACACCGCCGTGATCGCGCCGAACGTGATTCCGGCCAGCGCCATACCCGCGCCGAAGGCGACCGAGTCGGCCGCGGCCAGGTCGTTGGCGATCAGGGACAGGGCCATCAACGCGCCGATCACGGTGTTGGCGAGGGCGTTGGTGGTCAGTGCCGCCGTCATCTGGGCGCTGGAGCCCAACACGTTCGCGCGCAGCAGTTCCGCGCGACCGCTCTCCTCCTCCGCCCGGGTGTGTCGTACCACGTGCAGGATGCTCATGACCGCGAGCGCGATCAGCAGGGTCATCGGAAGTTCGGTGGCGAGCATGACGCCGAGCGTGTAGTCGTCCAGGCCGTAGCCGGGGCCTCCGAAGACGATCCCCGTCGGGGTCTCCATGACCATGGCCCGGGCCTGGAGCTGTTCCGGGGTCTGGAACATGTCGGCCATGGCCGGGATCATCGCGAACATGCTCGCGCCCAGTGCGACCGTCCAGACCGTCATCCGGATGCGGTCACGGCGCAGGATGAACCGGATCAGGGCCCAGGTTCCGGTGAACTTCCTCATGCCGCACCGTCCCGGTCACCGTTGAGGGAGGCGAGCTCGTCACCGTAGTGCCGCATGAACAGATCCTCCAAGGAGGGAGGGTTGCTCACGAGTGAGCGCAGGCCGAGCCCGGAGAGTGTTCTCATGGCCTGGTCCAGGTGGATGTCGTCGACCTCGAAGGTGACGGTGCCACCGTCCACCGCGAGGCCGTGCACCCCCGTCTGTCCGGCGAGTACGGTCGCGTCGCCGCCGACGGTGGCGCGGACGGTGGAACGCGTCAGGTGCCGCATCTCGTCCAGCGTCCCCGACTCCACGGTCACCCCCTTGCGGATGATGGTCACCGTGTCGCAGAGCTTTTCCACCTCCGCGAGGATGTGGCTGGACAGCAGCACGGAGCGCCCCTGCTCCTTGACCTCCTGGACGCACTCGGTGAAGACCGACTCCATCAGCGGGTCGAGGCCGGAGGTCGGCTCGTCGAGGATGAGCAGCTCGGCGTCGGAGGCCAGCGCGGCGACGAGTGCGACCTTCTGCCGGTTGCCCTTGGAGTAGGTGCGCGCCTTCTTGCTGGGGTCGAGTTCGAACCGGTTCAGCAATTCCTTCCTGCGGCTGGGGTTGACTGTGCCGTGGAGGCGTCCGAGCAGGTCGATGGCCTGGCCACCGGTCAGGTTGGGCCACAGGGCGACGTCACCGGGTACGTAGGCCAGGCGACGGTGCAGGGCGACGGCGTCCTTCCAGGGGTCGCCGCCGAGTACGCGCGCGGTACCCCCGTCGGCCTTGAGCAGGCCGAGCAGGACCCGGATGGTGGTGGACTTTCCGGACCCGTTGGGGCCCAGGAAACCGGCTACCTGGCCGGTTTCCACGGTGAGGTCGAGGCCGTCGAGGGCCTTGAAGGCGCCGAAGTACTTGTCGAGTCCGCGGACTTCGATGGCGTGGGTGGACATGGATGGGTAACTCCTGCTCTGGTGGGGATCTACTGCTCTTCGCGGGGATCAGCGCTCCTCCTCGGGCGGATCGCTGACGTAGACCAGGTAGGCGTCAAGCATGGTGCGGTCCGCGAGCAGCCCCTCGGTGTACACCTCCAGGGCCGGGAGTATGTACTCCTGCTCCCACTCGTGCAGCACCTGGCCGAAGTCGGGGTTCTCCTGGTCCCGCTGCATCGTGACGAGGACCAGGAGCGACCCGAATCCGTTGGCGGCCAGCCAGCGTGCCCGCTTGGCCGGGTCGCGGCTGGGGCGGATGGTGCCCTCGCGTACGCCGATGTCCAGGTAGCTCTGCACGTCGGCGACCATCGCCTCGTACAGGTGCCGGCTGAGTTCCCCGCCTTCCTGCATGGCCCGGAAGAGGTAGGCCAGGAGACCGGAGTACTGGTCGGCCGCCCTGAGGGAGCGGACCATCCCGTCGGCGCCGGGGTGGCTCAGCGACTCCTTCTTGGCCTCGTAGATGACCTGCCTGACGTACTCGTCGCAGGTCTCCCTGAGCTTGGCCTTGCTGCCGAAGTGGTGGATGACCAGCCCCGGGGAGACCGAGGCCCGGTCCGCGATCGCGCGCACCGTGACTCCGAACCCCTTCTCGCCGAAGCACTCGACGGCGGCGTCCCGGATGCGGGCGCGCGCGGTGAGGTCCTCGTCGGGAGGAACCTTCTTCCTTGAACTCATGTTCAATACGTTAAACACTTGTTTAGTCCTCTGGCAAGGGGTCGCTGTGCCCCGGGCGTACACTCGGGGCACGTTCGGGGCTGCCCGCCGGGCCGGCCCTCAGGCCATGAGGGGGAAATTTCGATGGTGCAGGTCGCGGTCGCCCAGTTCGCGCCGGGTCAGGACAAGGCCGAGAACCAGCGTTCGGTGGCGGAGCTGACCGCCCGGGCTGCCGCCCTGGGAGCGAAGGTCGTCCTGCTGCCCGAGTACACGATGTTCACCGCGTCGCGCACCGATCAGCGCTACGTGGCGGCCGCCGAGCCCCTGGATGGCCCCTTCCTGACCGACGCCGCGGACACCGCCCGCCGCGAGGGTGTGTACCTGGTGCTGGGGGTCAACGAGTCCGAGGGCGAGGGCGCCACCCACTTCACCAACACTCTGGTCGCGCTCTCCCCCGAAGGAAAGCGCCTCGCGCTCTACCGCAAGATCCACCTCTACGACGCTTTCGGGGTCAAGGAGTCGGACGTGGTCGCGCCCGGGCCGATCGACGCCCCGGAGACCTTCACCGTCGACGACGTGGTCTTCGGCCTCCAGACCTGTTACGACCTGCGCTTCCCGGAGGTGACCCGGCGGATCGCCAGGGCCGGGGCGCACGTGGTGCTGCTGGCCGCCCAATGGGTGCCCGGCCCGCTGAAGGAGGACCACTGGCGCACGCTGGCCCGGGCGCGCGCCATCGAGAACACGGTCTACGTGGCCGCTTCGGGGCAGTCGGCGCCCACGGGTGCGGGTAACAGCATGATCGTCGACCCGATGGGCACCGCCCTCGCGTCCCTGGGGGAGCAGACCTTCGAGGTCGCCGCCGCGGAGGTTTCGGCCGCGCGTGTGGACGCGGTGCGTGTCACCAACCCTGCTCTGTCGCTGCGCCGTTTCGAGGTCTCCCCGCGCTCGGAGGGCTAAAGTCCGGCGCCTGGAGGGTCTGTACATATCCGGCGCTTCGTATGAAAAACCAACCCTGAGCTGGGGTCTTCCCAGGGTTCGTTACTTAGGGTTATGATTTCCCTGCACGGAGTGATTTAGATTGGTCCGGACCCTTCCAGGCGCCGAGAGCTTCTGATTCAATAAAGAGCCGGTAACTATCGGCCCGCCAGACTGTCCTAAACCACGGGGGGAGCAAGGACATTGCGCGGAACGAGCACGATGTGCGAACCAGACACGAAGCCTGACGCCACATCCGAGAACTACGTCTACGACCCGAGCCGGCTGAGCGGGGCGCAGTGCATGGGGGATGCCTGCGTCGTCTGCCACGCCAAGTGGCCCCGGCCCCGCCGGGTTCTGGGCGAGCTTCCGGACGGCAGTCACGCGTACGGATGTGACGAGTGCGCGGGGATCATCGGCCACCAGCCAGTCTCCGCGAGTGGGCCGCTGATCGCGGCACGTTAGCCGAGCCAGCTGATGCAGCTGATCCCGTGCGGCCGTGGAGGCCGCCGGAGACGGTCGCGCTCCGGGTCCAGGGGGAGTCATTCGGACCCGGAGCGCTTCCGTTGACGCGCCCGCTTCCATGGGGAGGAGGGGAAATGAGCGCGTCTATCCAAGATGGTCTCTCGTGACACACGTGGCCCTCGGCCACACTCGGTCAGGGGCTTCGTGCAACAACGATACTCCGTGTTGCCCGCCGTAGACCGTCAGTGAGAGACATCCGTCGGTTATTTCGGTGAACTCCGGCTAGCCGTTGGTGGGGAAGCCCAGGTCCACGCCGCCTTCGGGCCGTTTGCCCGGGTCGGTCCAGCGGGCGGTGACCGCCTTCGTGCGGGTGTAGAAGTGCACACCCTCCGTGCCGTGCGCGTGCGAGTCACCGAACAGTGACTGCTTCCATCCGCCGAAGGAGTAGTAGGCCATCGGTACCGGGATGGGAACGTTGATGCCCACCATGCCCACCTCGATTTCGTTCTGGAAGCGCCGGGCCGCGCCGCCGTCGTTGGTGAAGATCGCCGTCCCGTTGCCGTACGGGTTGTCGTTGATGAGCTTGACGGCCTCGTCGTAGTCGCCCACGCGGACCACGCTCAGCACCGGACCGAAGATCTCCTCCCGGTAGCAGGACATCTGCGGGCCCACGTGGTCCAGGACCGAGGGGCCCAGCCAGAAGCCGTCCGAGGCGCCGCCGAGCACCGGGTGCACCCGGCCGTCGATCGCCAGGGTCGCCCCTTCGCGCACCCCCGACTCCAGGTATGAGGCGACCTTGTCACGGTGCTCGCGGGTAACCAGCGGACCCATCTCGCTGCGGTCGTCGTCCCCGGGGCCCACCCGCAGCCGCGAGACGCGCTCGCGGATCCGCTCCAGCAGGTCGTCGGCGACCGAGTCCACCACCGCCACCACGGAGATGGCCATGCAGCGCTCACCCGCCGAGCCGAACCCGGCCGAGACCGCGGAGTCCGCCGCCAGGTCCAGGTCCGCGTCGGGCAAGACCACCATGTGGTTCTTGGCGCCGCCCAGGGCCTGCACGCGCTTGCCGTGCTCGGCGGCGGTCCGGTAGATGTACTGGGCGATCGGCGTGGAGCCCACGAAGCTCACCGCGGCCACGTCCGGGTGCTCCAGGATCGCGTCCACCGCGGCCTTGTCCCCGTGCACCACGTTGAACACCCCGTCGGGCAGCCCGGCCTCGGCCCACAGTTCGGCCAGGAGCACCGCCGCGGACGGGTCCTTCTCGCTGGGCTTGAGCACGAACGTGTTCCCGCAGGCGATCGCCACCGGGAACATCCACATCGGGACCATCGCCGGGAAGTTGAACGGCGTGATGCCACTGACCACACCGATCGGCTGCAGGATCGAGTAGGAGTCCACGCCGGTGGACACGTTCTCGGAGTAGCCGCCCTTGAGCAGGTGGGGGATGCCGCAGGCGAAGTCCACGACCTCCAGGCCGCGGGCCACCTCGCCCTGGGCGTCGGAGAAGACCTTGCCGTGCTCGGAGCTGACGATTGCGGCCAGCCGGTCGCTGTTGGCGCGCAGCAGCTCACGGAACCGGAACAGCGTCTGTACGCGCCTGGACAGCGAGGTGTCCCGCCAGCCGGGGAAGGCCTCCTTGGCGGCGGCCACCGCGGCATCGACCTCGTTCGGGCCAGCGAAGTCCACCGTCCCGGTGACCTGCCCGGAGGCCGGGTTGTAGATGTCCCCGGTCCGCTCGGCTGGCCCTTCGTAGGCGCCGCCGCCGACCCAGTGGGTGACGTGCTTGTTCATGCTTGTGCTTCCTCTTCTTCGTGCCGGGGTTGTCCACAGGCTGGGTTGTCCACAGGCGACGGACCGGCACTGGCGGGCCGCCGGCACAGGGGCTTGAATGGAAATCGGGGGGACCTCAGCAGCAGGCGGTTTCGTGCTGCCCGCCTTCCCCCGGGTGATCCTCAGGCCTGGTCGGCGACGGCGCGCACGGCGTCCAGCAGGATGTCGCGGCCCTCGGCGGCCTCCTCCGAGGACAGGGTCAGGGGCGGGGCCATGCGCAGCACATTGCCGTGCACGCCGCCCTTGCCCACCAGCAGCCCGCGCTCGCGGGTGGCCTCCAGCACCTTCCCGGCCAGCGGTGACGACGGCTCTCCCGTGGCCGGGTCGACCATCTCGATCGCGAACATCAGGCCCTTGCCGCGCACGTCCTTCACGCAGTCCAGTTCGCGCAGTGCCCGCAGGCCCTCGGTGACGGTGGCGCCCTGGCGCAGCGCGTTGCCCTGGAGGTCGTGCTCCAGCACGTAGTCGAGGGTGGCCCCGGCCGCGGCCATGGACACCGGGTTGCCGCCGAAGGTGGCCACGCCCAGCGCCTTGAGGCCGTCCATCAGGTCGCCGCGGGCCACCACGCCACCCACCGCGAAGCCGTTGCCCAGCCCTTTGGCGAAGGTCATGGCGTCCGGGGTGACCCCGTGGTTGCCGATCCCGAAGAAGCTGGTCCCGGTCCGGCCCCAGCCGGTCTGCACCTCGTCGGAGACGAACAAGATGCCGTGCTCGTCGAGGACCTCCTTGTAGGCGGCGTACAGCCCGTCCGGCGGCATCGCGAACCCGCCCACGCCCTGGACCGGTTCGGCGATCAGGCAGGCCACGTTGGGCGCTGTGGTGTCCAGGACCTCGCGCAGGTCGGCGACGCAGACGTCGATGTACTCCTGCTCGGTCAGGCTGCGGAACGCGGGGGAGGCGTGGTCGGTGCCGTGCAGGTAGTGCACGTTGAGTGGGGAGAGCGAGGAGTTCTTCCACGCCTTGTTGCCGGTCACCGCGACAGTGCCGAAGGAGCGGCCGTGGTAGCTGCCGCGCACGGCCAGCACCTCGTCGCTGCCGCGGGCGTAGGTGGCCAGCAGCAGGGCGGTCTCGTTGGCCTCGGTGCCGGAGTTGGTGAAGAACACCTTGGCGTCGGGGATGCCGGACAGCCGCGCGATCTTCTCGGCCAGCTCCACCTGGCAGCGGATGAGGTACAGCGTGGAGGTGTGCACGACCCCCTTGGCGATCTGGCGCTCCACCGCCTCGCGCACCTCGGCGACGTCGTAGCCGAGCATGTTGGTCACGATGCCGGTGAAGAAGTCCAGGTAGGTGTTGCCGTCGGCGTCCGTGACACGGGCGCCCTTACCGCTGACGATCTCCAGCGGGGACTCGTAGTACAGGGGCAACCAGGAGGGCATGACCGCGCGGTGGCGGGCGAGAAGTTCCGACATGCCCCCAGTCTCCCCAGCGCCCGCGGGCTTGGCCAGGATCACCATGTTGACAACATGCTGGGTGGATTTACAACATGTAAAGCATGCGTCGAGTCGGGGAACCACTGTTCAGAGGCTCGGCTGTACGCGCACTCTGTAAAGAAAAATGCCCCTCTACCTGACAGAACGTCCTAGACTGGCGGTTGTGCTTCCCACCCTTGCCGAGGTCCTCCAGCTCCCCGCCCTCCAGAAGGCCCGGCCCCGCGTGGTGGCCGGTTCCGAGTACCTTGACGTGGCTGTGCGCTGGGTGCACATCGCCGAGGTCACCGACCTCGCCCACCTGCTGCGCGGCGGTGAACTCGTGCTCAGCACCGGTATCGCCATGCCCGACGACCCCGAGGCCCTACGCCGCTACATCGACGACATCGCCGATGCCGGGGTCAGCGGGATCGCGGTCGAGCTCGGCCGCAAGTACCACGCCGAACTCCCCAAGGCCTTCCTCGACGCTGCCCGCGACGCGAAGATCCCGGTCATCCTGCTCGACCGCGAGGCGCGCTTCGTGGAGATCACCGAGGCCGTGCACATCCGAGTGGTCAACGAGCAGCTGGAGGAGCTGCGCGACTCCGAGAAACTCCACTCGGTCTTCACCCAGCTGTCCGTGGAGGGGGCCGACGCCGGGCAGATCCTGCACGAGGTCGCCCAACTCTCCGGCTGCCCGGTCGTCCTGGAGAACCTCACCCACCAGGTCCTGGCCTGCGACCTCAACGGCGAGGACCCCGGCACCCTGCTGACCTCCTGGGAGAGCCGCTCACGGTCGATCCGCACCGGCACCCGGACCGTGCACGCGCCCGCCACCGGCTGGCTGGTCACCACGGTCGGCGCCCGGGGCCAGGACTGGGGGCGGCTGATCCTCATCACCGGGGCCACTCCCAGTGCCCGCCAGACCATGCTCATCGAGCGCGCCGCCACCACCCTGGCCCTGGGCCGCCTGCTGGAGCGTCACCAGGAGAGCCTGGAGCGCCAGACTCACCGCACGATCATCGCGGGCATCATCGACCGCGCCTACTCCGATCCCGAGGAGGCGCTGGTCCGGGCGCGCGCGGTCGGGGTGCCCCTGAACGGGCGCGAACTGGTCGGGCTGGTCCTGAGGCTGCGCGAGAGTGGGACCGGGCTGGCCGCCCAAGCGCGGCTCTCCGACACCGCCGAGGGCGCCGCCCGGGCCTGTCGGGAGCTGCGCCTGCCCGCCCTGGTGGGGTCCCTGGACGACCTGCGGGTGGGCATCCTGCTGGCCCTGCCGGACCGCAAGCGCCTGGACGCCACGCTGCACCTGCTCGCGGACCGGGTGCGGGGCGCCGTCGGGGACGCGGCCGTGCTGGCGGTGGGTTCGGCTGCCGAGGGCGTGCGCGAGGTGCGCCGTTCCTTCCTCGAGGCCCGCCAGGTGGGTGACGTGGCGATCAAGCAGAGCGACCGGCGCCCCTTCTACCGGCTGCCCGACCTGCACCTGCGCGGGCTGCTGCACCTGTTCCGCGACGACGAGCGCCTGCAGACCTACGTGGAGCGCGAGCTGGGCCCGCTGCTGGACCACGACGCCCGGCACGGCGGGGACCTGGCCGACATGCTGCGCCACTACCTCGGCGCGGGGCGCAACAAGGCGCTGGCCGCGAGTCGGGCGCACCTGTCCAGGCCCGCCTTCTACGAGCGCCTGCGCCGGATCTCCAACGTGCTCGACGCCGACCTGGAGTCGGTGGAGACGTGTCTGTCACTGCACGTGGCCCTGCTGTCACTAGACTCGGTCCGGGATCAGCAATAAGCCTTTCCTGTTCGATACCTGGTTGTCACGCCGGTACGTTACTTTGGAATCCGTTGTAAAAAATGGGCGCGACAATGGATTCCTGATTCATACGGGTGGAGGACCCTGTGACCGAACCGCTCGACCCCGGGCCCACCAGGAGGGTCAACGGGGTGGTGCTGGACGACACGGCCAAGCGCATTATCGAGGTCCTCCAGGAGGACGGGCGCCTGTCCTACGCGGCCATCGGAAAGATCGTCGGCCTGTCCGAAGCCGCCGTGCGCCAGCGCGTCCAGCGCCTGCTGGAGTCAGGACTGGTCCAGGTGGTGGGCGTCACCGATCCCATGACCCTGGGCTTCAATCGGCAGGCGATGATCGGCGTGCGCACCAACGGCGATCTCAACGCCGCCGCCGACGCCGTCTCCGAACTCGACGGGGTGGAGTACGTGGTGATCACCGCGGGCTCCTTCGACCTCATGGTCGAGGTAGTGGCCGAGGACGACGCCCGCCTGCTGGACATCCTCGCCGCGATCCGGGCGGTGGACACCGTGGAGAGCACCGAGACCTTCCTCTACCTCAAGCTTCGCAAACAGACCTACGCCTGGGGAACCCGCTAGCGGGTCACGAACGAGAAAACCCGGCGGCGTCCTGTGGGCTAGGACGCCGCCGGGGAACCAGGTGCCGACCGGCGGCTACTCCCGACCGGGGGACTACAGCCCGGCCAGGGCCTCCTCGAGGATGTCCAGTCCCTCACGGAGCAGGTCGTCACCGATGACCAGCGGCGGGAGCATCCGGATCACGTTGCCGTAGGTGCCCGCGCTCAGCAGGATCAGGCCGCGCGCGTGGCAGTGCTTCAGCACCTGGGCCACGGCCTCCGGGTTGGGCTCCTTGCCGTCCTTGACCAGCTCGATCGCGACCATCGCGCCGCGGCCGCGCACGTCGCCGACCACATCGAACTTGTCGGCGAAGGCGTTCAGGCGGCCCAGCATGAGCTCGCCGATCTCGCGGGCGCGGCCGGTCAGGTCGTCGGACTCGATCACCTCCAGCGCGGCCAGCGCGGCGGCGCAGGCGGCCGGGTTGCCGCCGTAGGTGCCGCCCAGACCGCCACCGTGCACGGCGTCCATGAGCTCGGCGCGGCCGGTCACCGCGGCCAGCGGCAGACCGCCCGCGATGCCCTTGGCGGTGGTGATCAGGTCCGGCACGATGCCCTCGTGGTCACAGGCGAACATGTCACCGGTGCGCGCGAAGCCGGTCTGCACCTCGTCGGCGACGAACACGATCCCGTTGGCGCGGCAGAACTCCACCAGCGCGGGCAGGAAGCCGGGGGCGGGCTCGATGAAGCCGCCCTCGCCCTGGATGGGCTCGATGACCATGGCGGCCACGTTCTCGGTGCCGACCTGCTTGACGATCTGGTCGATCGCCGCGGCCGCCGCCTCGGGGCCGCAGTTGTCCGGGCCGGTCGGCCAGCGGTAGGCGTAGGCCATCGGCATGCGGTGGATCTCGCCCGCGAACGGTCCGAAACCGTGCTTGTAGGGCATGTTCTTCGCGGTCAGGCCCATGGTGAGGTTGGTGCGGCCGTGGTAGGCGTGGTCGAACACCACGACGGCCTGGCGCCCGGTGGCGCTGCGGGCGATCTTGACGGCGTTCTCGACCGCCTCCGCACCTGAGTTCAGCAGGATGGAGCGCTTCTCGTGGTCGCCCGGGGTGACGCGGTTGAGCGCCTCGCACACGTCCACGTACGCCTCGTACGGGTTGACCATGAAGCAGGTGTGGGTGAAGCGGGCCAGCTGCTCGGCGGCGCGTTCGACCACGCGGGGGTCGGCGTTGCCGACGTTGGTCACGGCGATGCCGGAACCGAAGTCGATCAGGGAGTTGCCGTCGATGTCCTCGACGATGCCGCCGCCCGCGCGCTCTACGTACACGGGCAGCACACTGCCCACGCCCTGGGCGACGGCGGAGGAACGGCGCTTCTGGATCGCGCTGGACTTGGGGCCGGGGATCTCGGTGACGATCCGGCGGGACTGGACGACCTCGGTCGCGGC
The DNA here is from genome assembly GCF_000340985.1 of Nocardiopsis valliformis DSM 45023. Classification (NCBI taxonomy): domain Bacteria; kingdom Bacillati; phylum Actinomycetota; class Actinomycetes; order Streptosporangiales; family Nocardiopsidaceae; genus Nocardiopsis; species Nocardiopsis valliformis. The sequence goes on along the minus strand of NZ_ANAZ01000015.1, from coordinate 149,770 downwards.
CATGCGGCTGCCTCCTTGTGGGCGTGGTGGTGCGGTGTGCGGACTCGCAAGACACTAAGCCGCGCCGAACCGGACACCCATGGACACAGTGGATAATCAAGTGAGTGTCCTGTGCCATTGCGTCAGGGCGCGGAGAGGGCGGGGAAAGCTACAGGGGACTACGGGGGAACGCCGATGCCACCGACACTGGGGGCCCTGCTGCGCACGCCGAGCCTGCGCCTGCGGCTGCTCACCGGTCAGGACCGCACTCACCGGCCGGTGGAGTGGGTCGCGGTCAGCGAACTCGGCGACCCCACCCCTTATCTGGCCGGGGGAGAGCTGGTGCTCACCACCGGGGTCCGGTGGGTGGACCGCCTCCCCGACCTGCGCGCCTACGTGCGCCGCCTGGCCGAACGCGACGTCGCCGGGATCGGCTTCGGCGTCGCGGTCAACTTCGACGACACCCCTGAGGAGCTGCGTGCGGCCGCCGAGGAGTTCGGCGTCGCGCTGGTCGAGGTCGGTCGCCAGACGCCGTTCATGGCGGTGGGCAAGGAGGTCTCCCGGCTGCTCGCTAAGGAGGAGTACGAGGGGCTGACCCGCGCCTTCACCGCCCAGCGCGAGCTCACCCGCGCCGCGCTCACCGGCGCTTCCGCGGTGGTGGACCGGCTCGCCCGCGAACTCGGCGGGTGGGTCCTGCTGCTGTCCCCGGACGGCACGCCCTGGCACGCTGCCCCCGCGGGCGCCGCGGCCCGCGCACCCCGGCTGGCCGCCGAACTCGCCCGGCTGCGCGGTGCGGGCCCGCGAGCCAGTGTCTCGGTCGCCTCCGCCGGAGACCGGGTCTCGGTCCAGCCGTTGACCACGGGCGGCCGGGCCCGCGGCTACCTGGCCGTGGGCGGGGTGCGGGTCTCCGGTTCCGACGACCGCACCCTGGTCAACGCCGCGGTCTCCCTGCTCTCCCTCGAACTCGAACGCTCCGCCCCGGGCCGCGGCTCCAAATTCCGCTCGGGGGTGCTCTCGGCCCTGCTCGACGGCGCTCTCGATCCCCTGCACCCGGGTGCGGCCGACCTGCGGGCGGTTCTGCCCGCCGAGCCCGTGGTGGTGGCCGTGGCTGAGCGGGCGGACCCGGACACGCCCCTGCCCGAGGGGGTCCTGGTGGCCCGGCACGAGGGGCGCACGGTGCTGCTCGCCGCGGCGGGCACCGAGGAGAGCGTGTTCGGCGAGGTGTTGCTCGGTCCCGTCGGCCTGAGCTCCCCGGGCGGCTACCCGGACCTGGCTGCGGCCCGCTCCCAGGCCGAACGCGCCATGGCGGCCGCCGCGGAGCACGACGAGGCGCTCCAGCGCTTCGACCAGCTGCCGGGCGGGCTGCTCGGCCTCCTGGACAACCCCGCCGGGGCGCGGTTGGCCGACGACCTGCTCGCCCCGATCGACGAACAGCGCGCCGCTCCCGAACTCCTCGCCTCGCTGCGCGCCTACCTCGCTGCGTCGGGCCGCTGGGACGCCGCCGCCGAGCAACTGGGCGTGCACCGGCACACCCTGCGCTACCGGATGCGGCGGATCCGCGAACTACTGCCCGGGGACCTGGACGACCCCGACCACCGCACCGAACTGTGGATCGCGCTGCGCGTTCGCGAGGGCCGATCCTGACAACAGAGCCGTTTCTGGTCACAAGGCACTCCTGTCACACAGTTCTCGTGGGGCACACAGTGCCCATGAGGCACAGTGAGTCACGGTGTGGTGACTCCTCGATGACTTCCCGGTCACGCTCCCAGTGGAGCGCGCACCAAGCCGCCGTTCTCTGTTCGGTGCCTGGTCACCTTGCCGTAGGTTCCCGACAGCCGCGGGTCTGCACAGTGGGAGACGTCCCGATGACTGAGACGTCCGCCTTGGGCGGATGATGTTGAGGAGTCCCCCGAACCATGCAGACCAGATTCGGCCGTCGCGCGGGCGCCTTCGCCGCCGCGGCCTCAGCACTCGCCCTCCTGGCCGCCTGCGGGCCCAGTGCCGACGAGACCGCCGAGGCCGACGCCTCGGCCGGCGGGGAGGGGATCACCCCCGACACCCTGATCATCGGCGCGGTCCCCGCCGAGGAGGCCACCGGGCTGGAGAACAGCTACGAGCCGGTCATCGAGATGCTCAAGGACGAGACCGGCCTGGACGTGGAGTTCCAGACCGCCACCGACTACGCGGCCGTCATCGAGGGCCAGCGCAGCGGTCAGATCCACATCGCCCAGTACGGGCCCTTCTCCTACTACATCGCCAAGAACACCGGCTCGGAGATCACCGTCGCCGGTGCCATGGTGCAGGAGAAGGACGAGCCCCCGGGTTACGTCTCCTACGGCGTCGTCCCGGCCGACTCCGACATCGAGAGCATCGAGGACTTCGCCGGCAAGCACCTGTGCTTCGTCGACCCGAACTCCGCCTCCGGCTACCTGTACCCGCTGGCCGGGCTCCTGGAGGCCGGGATCGAGGAGGGTGACTGGGACGAGACCTTCGCGGGCGGCCACGATGCCTCGGCCATCGCGACCGCCGCGGGCGAGTGCGAGGCGGGCTTCGCCTTCGACTCGATGGTGGACGAGACCCTCGTCGACAACGGCTCCATCGAGGAGGGCGACCTGCGCGTGGTCTGGGAGTCCGAGACCATCACCAGCTCCCCGATCACCGTCTACGACGGTCTCGACCAGGAGCTCTTCGACACGGTGATGACGGCCTTGCAGGAGAAGGGCAACCAGGACTACCTCGTCGCCAACGGCTACTGCGAAGAGGGCGACTGCGACCTCACCGATGAGCGGATCTGGGGTTGGGAAGCAGTTCCGGACGACTTCTACGACGCGCTCGACATCGTCTGCGAGGCCACCCAGGCCGCGCAATGCTCCGACAGCTGACCACTCTCAGCAGTCTCCGGGGGCGCCCACCGGCCTGGGCGCCCCCACCCCTTCGCCCCCCGCCCCGCCCTCCGCCCCGAACTGTCCGATCCCACCTCGAGGAGCCGCGTGGACGCCGCATCCCCTTCCCGGTCCGGGCCCGTGCCCGCCGTCCGTTTCGAGAACGTGACCAAACGCTTCGGTGACACTGTCGCCCTGGACGAGGTGTCGGTGACCGCCCACACCGGCGAAGTGCTCGTCCTGCTGGGCCTGTCCGGATCGGGCAAGTCCACTCTGCTCCGCCACGTCGACGGCCTCCAGATGCCGACCAGCGGCGGGGTCGAGGTCCTGGGCGTGGACGTGCCCTCCGCCCGTGGTGGCGAGCTGCGCGCGCTGCGCCGCCGGATCGGCTTCGTCTTCCAGCAGTTCCACCTGGTGGGCTCGCTGACCGTGCTGGAGAACGTGTGCACCGGAGCGCTGGGCCGCGTGCGCGGGCCGCGCCTGGGGCTGCCCACGTACCCGCGGGCGATCCGCGAGGAGGCCCTGGCCCAACTCGACCGGGTCGGCCTGGCCGACCGCGCCTTCCAGCGGGCGGACACCCTCTCCGGCGGTCAGCAGCAGCGGGTCGCCATCGCCCGGGCCATGCTCCAGCGCCCCGAGGTCCTCCTGGCCGACGAGCCGGTCGCCTCCCTGGACCCTGAATCGGCGCACCAGGTCATGGAGCTGATCCGCGAGGTCGCCGCCGAGGAGAAGCTCACCGTGCTGTGCAGCCTGCACCAGGTGGACCTGGCGCTGTCCTGGGGCGACCGGATCGTCGGCCTGCGCACCGGACAGGTGGTCATGGACAGCCCGGTCACTGAGCTGGATCGCGACGAGGCGATGGCCATCTACGCCCGGGTTGGTTCCGCCGACCCCGTGACGGTCGGTTGACGGGGAAACACACATGATGACCGAACCCACCGCCGCGTCCCCTGCCGCCACACCACCCGCCCCCGCCGACCCCCCGCCGCCCGCGGGCACCGCCGGACCCGGGAGCCCGGTCGCCCCCGCCGAACGGCCGCGCACGCTCCCGCTGCCCCGGCCGAGCGGGGTCGCCGCCCTGATCACCGTGCTCGCCCTGATCGGGGTGGGCGTGTGGTCGATCATCGACCTGCGGATCAACGTCGCCACCCTGGTCTCCAGCGTGGACAACGCCGCCGACTTCCTCTCCCGGACCCTGCCACTGGACTTCCCCGGCTTCGGTGAACTGGCCGGGCCGCTGGCCACCACTTTGGCCATCGTCATCGCCGCGACCCTGCTGTCCGTGGCGCTGAGCATCCCGCTGGCGATCTGGGCGGCGGGCAACACCACCCCTGGAAGGCCCGCGCGGCTGATCTCCCGGTCCCTGATCGTGGTCGCCCGCGCCATCCCCGACGTCGTGCTGGCCATCTTGTTCTTCCGGCTCTTCGGCTTCGGCGCCGTCACCGGTGTCCTGGCCATGGGCCTGCACTCGGTCGGCATGGTCGGCAAGCTCTACGCCGACGCCATCGAGCAGATCGACGAGGGCCCGCGCCAGGCGCTGCGGGCCGCGGGCGCCGGCCGCCTCCAGGAGCTCACCGGCGGGGTGCTGCCCCAGGTGCTGCCCGCCTTCGTGGCCACCGCCATGCACCGGCTCGACATCAACCTGCGGATCTCGGTGATCCTCGGGTTCGTCGGCGTGGCCGGGATCGGGCAGGACCTGGCGCACGCCCTGGGCCGCCTCGACTACCAGCGGGGCATGGCCCTGGCGCTCATCGTGCTGCTGCTGTGCGTGGGGATCGAGCTGCTGTCCGTCGCGGTGCGCCGCGCCCTGCTGCCGCACACCGAGCAGCGGGTGAGTGGGCTCAGCGGTCTGGTGGCGCGGATGCGTGCACGCGCCAGCACCGCTTCCAGCGCCGGCTCCGGTGACGGCTCCGGTGCGAAGGCGGCCGCCGCCCGGCGCACCTCGGTAGACCCGCGCGCCGCCTCGGCCGCCGCGCTGGCCACCGGCCGGATCAGCCCGCCCTGGACCGCGGAGCGGATCCGCCGGACCTTCTACGTACTGGTCACCCTCGCGGTGCTGGGAGGTTCGGTCGGCTACGCGGTGCTGGACTTCAACGGCTTCATCGACTCCAACCGCGGCCCGCTGGGCGTCCTGGCGATGTTCTGGCCGCCGGAGACCGGCGGGATCGGCGAACGGCTCGTCGCGGGCCTGATCGTCACCGTGCAGATCGCTTTCGCCGCCACCCTGCTCGGTATGGTGCTGGCGCTGCCGGTGGGCGTGCTCGCCGCGCGCAACGTGGCCCCCCACCACCGGGTCGGCCAGCTCTGCCGGATGTTCATCGTGTTCGTCCGCAGCATCCCCGAACTCATCCTGGCGATCATCTTCGTGGTGATGATCGGGCTCGGCCCGGTGGCGGGCACCCTCGCCCTGGCCATCGGTGTCGTCGGCCTGCTCGGAAAGCTGGTCGCCGACTCGGTGGAGGAGGTCGACCCCGGCCCCGAACGAGCGCTCCAGGCCACCGGCGCCAGCCGGGTCCAGGTGTTCTTCGGTGCGACGCTGCCGCAGGCGCTGCCCTCCTTCGTCGGTCACAGCATGTACCAGCTGGACGTCAACATCCGCTCGGCGACCATCCTCGGCATCGTGGGCGCGGGCGGCATCGGCTACGAGCTGCTCAACGCCGCCCGGGTCCTGGAGTTCGGGGTGGTCACCCTCATCACCCTGATGGTCTTCGGGGTGGTCATGGTGGTGGAGCTGATCGCCGTGTGGCTGCGCGGGGTGGTCGGCGGACGCAAGGACTGACCCCGGTCCCCCATCCCCTGTCCGCTCAGCCCCGGCCCGTCGTCACACATCGTGAAAGTGGCGACGGGTTTCGGCGTTCCCAGGGCGGGCGGGTGAAAAATGCACCACAATGGACCTTGATAGCAGGGAGTAATCGTCTGATCACAAAAGATCAGGTGGTCAGGGGGCGTCGTGAGGTCATTACAGGACGGCGAGGAGATCGGTGGCACCGGGCCCTATCCGTCCCCGGTCGGTCTGGTGGCAGAGCGGTCGGGGCTGGCGGCCGGGTTCGCCGCCGCCTCCCTGCGCTGGAAGCCCCCGGTGGACCGGGGCGAGGTCCGCTCCTTCCTGGCCTACCTGCGGGCCTGTCTGCGCCGCGAGGCCGTGCACACCCACGTGGTGCGCGCCGAGCACCTGGGCTCCGACACCTGTGCCTGCCTGCCGGCCGGCCCCGAACTGCTGTTCAGCGGGGCCCGGGACACCCTCCCCCTGCACCCGGAGACCGCCCGGGTGCTGCGCCTGGCCGGACGCCACGGCCAGGCGCTGCGCTACGGCTACCCCCTGGTGATCCTCGGCGAGGGCGAAGACCGGGTGGCCCTACCGCTGCTCACCGTGGACGTGCACGTCGTGGACGACACGGGGTCGCCCGCCGAGGCCGCGGGCGGTGACGGCCGCCCCGGCGGTGACACCCCGCTGGTCCGTGCCGTGGGCCAACCCGACGTCAACACCGCGCTGCTGGCCCGGCTCGGCATCACCGACCCTGAAGACCTCTTCGAGCTGCGTACCCGCCTGCGCACCGGCGCCCCCGACACCATCCACCGGCCCGCCGCCATCGCCGACCTCGCTGCCAAAGTACGCACCCTGCTCACCCGGCTGGAAATCGAACGGGTCGACGACATCGCTCCGCTCGGTACCCGCGGCCAGCCCCACCTGGTCACCACCGGGGCGCACAACACCGCCGTGCTCTTCCGGGCCGGCCCCGGCGGCCCGGGCGACCTCGGTGGTTTCGGAAACACCGGCGGCGCCGAGGAACCCGACCCCGGCAGCATCGAGGGGATCCTGGCCGACCTCGACCCCACGGACCGCGACGGCCTCGACCCCGACGCCATCCCGGGCACCGCCCTGGAGGCCCTGCTCGGCAACGCCGCCCACCGCGCCACCCCGGGCGGCACGGGCGCCGGACCCGCCGAACCCCAGACCGGCCGTGGCATCATGCGCCGCAGCGCCCGGGCCCAGCGGCGCACGGCCCTGACCCCGGACCCCAACCCCGCGCCGGTGCCCGTCTCGACCACCGCCCTCAGCCAGGCCCAGTACGAGGTCCTGTACGCCGCCATGCGCGAACAGCTCACCGTGGTCGCCACGCCTCCCGGCAGCGGCATCCACGACCTCGTCGACGCCCTCATCCGCACCGCTGTGGCCAGCGGCCAGCGGATCCTGGTGTGCGGCCGTACCGAGGCCGACCTGGACACCGTCTTGGCCAGAGCCGACATCGCCCCGGGGCACCCCGTCGTCCGGGCGGGCGGACCCGGCCAGCGTGCCGCCGAACTGCGCCTGCTCACCCGGCTCCTGGCCCAGCCGGGCGGCGCCCTGCCCGCCGGGAGCTCCTCACCTGCCAGTGAGGGGGGAACCTGCCATCGCACCGAGCTGATCGCGGCCTGGAACCGGGTCCGCCAGGTCTGGTCCGCCATGGACACGATGGCCTCGGGCGGCCACGTCCTAGCCCACCTGGCTGAAGAACGCGGTCGCAGCATCGCCCGCGGTTGGGCGCCCGACAGCCTCTTCACCCCCGAACAGGGCGGCCCCGAGTACTGGCTGCACCGTGCCGAACGCGCCGCCGCGGGCGGGCTCGGCGGCTTCCAGCACCGGGCCGCGATCCGCCGCGAACTGGGGGTGGCCACCGACCCCGAAGGGCTGAAGCAGCTCTGCTCCGTCGCCCGGCTGGAGAGCGACTGGCGCGAGGGAGTGGACCGACGCACCCGGTGCGCCCCGCTCAACGAACTCACCACCGAGCTCGCCGACGCCCTGGCCGCCCACCGCAGAGCCAGCGCCGCCTGCCTGACCGCGGTCACCGAACCCCGTCTGTGGCGCGGCCGCGCCGCCATCGAGAACCGGGTCGAGACGCTCAACTGGCACCACGGCGGGGGCTGGCCCGGGCTGGCGGGCCTCCTGGACACCCTGCCCGTGTGGGCGTGCCGTACCGACCAGGCCCGCGCTCTGCCGCCGCAGGCCGGTCTGTACGACCTGGTCATCGTGGTGGGCGCCGAGCAGACGCGGGTCAGTGAACTACTGCCGGTGCTCTACCGGGCCGGTCGCGCGGTGGTGGCGGGCGACCCCGCCCACCCCGGGCCGGGCACCGTCCTGGAACCCGAGGAAGAGCGCCGGGCCCTGGCCACCGCCGGACTGGCCGCGGAACATCTGGACACCCGCGCGCTGCGGCACGGCTCGGGTTCGGCGCTGCGGGCGGCGCAGGCGGCCGCCCCGCCCATGCTCTGGCTGGACGAGCACGACGGCGCGCCCGAGGACCTGGCCGAGACCGCCTCCCGGCACTGCTACGGCGGCCGGCTCGGGGTGCTGACCCGGCCCGAGCCCACCGACCCGCCCGCCTTCGAATGGCGCGACGTCGGCGGGGAGTGCGAGGCCGCGCCCGGTTCCTCCTACATCAACCGCGACGAGGCCTACCGGGTGGCGGTGGTCGTGGGTGAACTCGACCAGGAACTGCCCGCGGGCCACGAGCTCGCGATCATCGCCCCGATGCAGCCCCAGGTGGCCCTGTTGCGCCGACTGCTGCGCCAGCGCCACCTGCGCCGCCGGGTCCGGATCGGCGGCCCGGAGATACTGGCCTCCGACACCGACGCCGCCGACGTCACCGTGCTCTCCGCGATGCTCGCCGCCGGGGCCCCGGCCATCGCGGAACGGCGGGTACGCCGGATGAGCCACCTGTGGTCCGCGATCCTCACCCGGACCCGTGGGCGCCTCGTGGTGGTGGGGGACCGGGCCCACTGGTCCGGCGGGGACGACCCGCTCGGCGACCTGCTCGCCGCGCGCACCCGCGCCGGGACGGACCCGGCGAGCGTCGCCCTGGCGGAGGCCCTGCGCGAGGCCGGGACCAACGTGGACGCGGGGCGGCGGATCAACGGGTGGACCGCGGACCTGTTGGTCAGCTACGGCGCCCGGCGCGTGGTGCTGCTGCTCGACCGCGAACCGGACGGCCCCGCTCTGCGCCGCCTGCTGACCAGGGGCGATGCCCTCAACCAGGCCACCGAGGACCTCGTGGTGGTGGTCCCCGCCTGGCGTTGCCTGGCCGACCCCAAGGCGCTCGTGGAGGAGATCCTCTCCGCCTGCTGAGCCCGCCCCGGGCCGAACCGTCACCGGAGCCCGGTCCTCGAAACCCAGCCGGTCGGGTCCCGGGCGCGCCCTATCCTGGATGCGCTGAGGACACATGCCCACAGAAGGGGACACGGGTGCCTGAGGGCCACACACTGCACCGGTTGGCGGCGCACTTCGACAAGACTTTCGGGGGCGGCGCCGTACGGGCCTGGAGCCCCCAGGGGCGCTTCGCCGAGGGCGCGGCCCGGATCGACGGGCGGGTCCTGGCCGAGAGCGAGGCCCACGGCAAGCACCTGTTCCTCGGCTTCGACTCCGGCGAGTGGCTCCGCGTCCACCTGGGTCTGTACGGGGCCTGGTCCTTCGGGGACGCCGACGGCGAACGCCACCTGGGCGCGCCCCGCACCGAGGGCGCCGACCGCCTCGACCTGCGGCGCGACCCCGACGGTTTCGTCCTGCCGCCCGACCCGGTGGGGGCCGTCCGCGTGCGCCTGGTCAACTCCTCGGGCTGGGCCGACCTGCGCGGTGCCTCCGCCTGCGAGGTCATCACCGAGGAGGACAAACGCGCCGTCCAGGACCGGCTGGGCCCGGACCCGCTGCGTCCCGACGCCGATCCGGAGCGGGCCTGGCGGACGGTGAGCCGCTCGCGCAGCAGCCTCGCGGTGCTCCTGATGCGCCAGGACGTGATCGCGGGCATTGGCAACATCTACCGCGCCGAATCCCTCTTTCGGGCCGGTCTCGACCCGATGACCCCGGGCCGCGAACTCACCCGGGAGCGGTGGGACGCCCTGTGGGCCGACCTCACCGGGCTGCTTCAGGACGGGGTGCGGGACGGCTACATCATCACCACCCGCCCCGAGGACCGCCCCGACCCCGAAGCCCGTCCGGTGCCCCGGCCGGACACCCTCTACGTCTGCTACCGCACCGGCGATCCCTGCCGGGTGTGCTCCTCGCCGATCTCGGCTGCGGAGCTGTCCGGGCGCACCCTGTACTGGTGCCCCGGCTGCCAGCGCCCGACACGCTGAACCCGGGCGCCGGGGTTGGACGTATCCGCCTCGTTTGCCGTGCCCGGCGAAAGCCGTGAGCTCGGGCCAAAGCCGGTGGGTTACAATCCACTCCCGATGACTGAACCGGTTCAGTCTTTAATTACTGGGAGACGGCTTGGGGTCTTTGATGCGGCGCCCGACGATCATGGACATCGCCAAGGCGGCCGGGGTGTCCAAGGGGGCGGTTTCCTACGCTCTCAACGGCCGCCCCGGCGTCTCGGAGTCCACTCGCGAGCGCATCCTGACCATCGCGAACGACCTGGGCTGGGCGCCGAGCAACCCCGCCCGCGCACTCGCCCCCGGCGGTCGGGTGGGCGCGATCGGCATGGTCGTCGACCGCCCGGCGCGCTCGCTGGGGATCGAACCGTTCTTCATGCAGCTGGTCTCGGGGGTCGAGACCGAGCTGTCCGCCCAGGGGGTCGACCTGATGCTCCAGGTCGCCGAGGACGTCGAGGCGGAGCTGGCGGTCTACCGCCGCTGGGCCGCCGAGCGCCGGGTGGACGGGGTGGTCATGGTGGACCTGCGGGTATCCGACCCCCGCCCCGAAGCGATGGGGGTCCTGCCGCTGCCCGCCGTGCTCCTGGGCGGGCCGGAGGGCGCTGGCGGACTTCCGTGCCTGTACACGGACGACGGGGTGCCGATGCGCGAAGTGGTGCACTACCTCGCCGCGATGGGGCACCGGCGGATCGTGCGGGTGGCCGGACCCGAGGACTTCGTGCACACCCACAGCCGTACGGAGGCCTTCCGCCAGGCGGCCGAACGGTCCGGGCTGCTCCAGGCGCGCACGGTCCACGCCGACTACACGGGGGAGGCGGGGAGCCGGACGACCAGGCGTCTGCTCGCCGAGGCCGAGCCTCCCACGGCTCTGGTCTACGACAACGACCTGATGGCGCTGGCCGGACTCGGAGTCGCGGCGGAGATGGGTATCGAGGTGCCCTCCCAGCTGTCCATCGTGGCATGGGACGACTCCGCGCTCTGCCAGATGGTGCGCCCCTCGCTCACCGCGGTCAGCCGTGACGTGGTGTCCCACGGGCGCCGGGTGGCGTCGATGCTGAACGCGGTCCTCGCGGGGCAGCAGGTCGAGAGCGAGGAGACCTTGGCGGGGGAGCTGCGGCCCCGGGGGAGTACCGGCCCCCTGACGGTCTGAGCACTCTGGGTCCGCACGCCGGTACAGAACCGGTTCACCAACGGGCTTTCGGGCGACACCAGGCCATCGTGGCTGTTACAAGGGGATAACAGCGAAGTGTCGGGGATTGACGTGGTTCGTCGGTCCGTGTTGTTGTGTACCTCACTTACCCGGTTCAGCAACGGCCCTTCGCTCCCCCCGATTGGGAGCGCTCCCAGCCTTCCGCGACAGGATCGGCTTCCCCCATATGAGGGGCCGACCGGGTGAAAGGAGGAGTCGAGATGAGATCTCTGAGGCTTCCCGCTGCTCTGGCAGCACTGGTGATGGTGGCCAGTGCCTGCTCGGGCGAGGGCGGAGAGGGCGGCGGTTCCGAGGGTTACCCCCGGGCCGAGACGCTGTACACCACGGGCACCGCTTGGGGCCCGCCGGTCAACTGGAACCCGGTCATGCGCGGCCAGTACGCCGTGGGGACCTTCGGGCTGGCCTACGAGCCGCTCTTCCACTACGACCCCGAGGCGAACGAGTACGTTCCCTGGCTCGCCGAGGGCGACGAGTGGCCCGACGAGGACACCCACGTCATCACCCTGCGCGACGGGATGAGCTGGACCGACGGTGAACCGATCGTCGCCCAGGACGTGGTGACCACCATTGAGCTCGGCCAGATGGACATCTCCTACAGCAACATCTGGAACTTCATCGAGAGCGTCGAGGCCACCGGTGACCTGGAGGTCACGGTGAACTTCTCGGACAGCCGTCCCCAGGAGTGGATGAACTGGGCCTACAGCACCCCGATCGTTCCGGACCACATCTGGGCCGACAAGGACCAGGCAGGCCTCAGCGACGACCCCAACAGCGACCCGGTCGGCAGCGGTCCCTACCTCTATGAGACGCACGCCGACGACCGCATGGTCTGGAAGCGCAACGACGACTGGTGGGGCACCGAGGCCCTGGGGCTGGAGATGCAGCCCACCTACATCGTCGACATCGTCAACGCCTCCAACGAGGTGACGATGAACATGATCAGCAACAACGAGGTCGACCTCTCGAACAACTTCCTGCCCGGCATCGACCAGATGATCGACGGGCAGGCCATCACCAGCTTCTACGACGAACCGCCCTACATGCAGTCCGCCAACACCGCCTGGCTGGTGCTCAACCACGAGCAGGAGCCGATGGGCGACGCCGAGTTCCGCAAGGCGCTCGCGCACTCCATCGACATGGAGACGATTATCGACGGCCCCTACTCCAACCTGGTCGAGGGCGCCAACCCCACCGGCCTGCTCCCCCAGTGGGACGACTACATCGACCACGAGCTGGTCTCCGAGAACGGTTACTCCTACAACCCGGACGAAGCGGTCGCCCTGCTGGAGGAAGCGGGCTACACCGACCAGGACGGGGACGGCTTCGTCGACACCCCGGACGGCGAGCCGATCTCGCTGACCCTCCAGGTGCCCTCCGGCTGGACCGACTGGATGGAGGCCGCCCGGGTCATCGCGGAGAACGCCCAGGAGGTCGGGATCAACGTCGAGGCGGACTTCCCCGACTTCGACCTGCTGGTCAACAACCGCAACGACGGCGACTTCGACATGCTCGTCAACAACGAGCGCCAGCTGAGCAACACCCCGTGGACGTACTACGACTACCTGTTCCAGCTGCCGCTCCGCGACCAGCAGACCACGGTCAACTTCGGCCGCTACGAGAACGAGGAGGCCTGGGCCCTGGTCGAGGAGCTCGCCGCCGTCCCGGCCGATGACGTGGCGGCCGCGGCGGAGGTCACCTCGCAGATCCAGGAGATCCAGCTGGCCGAGCTTCCCGCCATCCCGCTCTGGTACAACGGCCTCTGGTCGCAGCAGACCAACTCCACCTGGACGAACTGGCCCAGCGAACAGGGCACCGCCGGTTACGCCACGATGTGGGACGGATGGTTCGAGCTCGGAGCCATCCGCACTCTCGCCGAGATCGAACTGGCCGAATAACGCGCACCCGTGGAGCGCTCCCGGCATGGGAGCGCTCCACCTCGCGCCCCACATCTGGAGGAACCCCATGTGGCGTTACATGGGCCGCAAACTCGGGATCTACGGCATCACCTTCGTGGTCGCGGTCACCATCAACTGGATGATCCCGCGGTTCATGCCCGGCGACCCCGTTCGCAGCATGCTCAACAGGGCCTCGGTCTCCGACCCCGAAGCCCTGGAACGCATGACCACCTACTACAACGAGGTCTTCGGCCTCGACACCCCGCTCCACCAGCAGTACTTCGCCTTCTGGGCGGGCCTGTTCCGCGGTGACCTCGGCATCAGCGTCTGGCTCTACCCGGAGCCGGTGACCGACATCATCCTCCGCAGCCTCCCGTTCACCCTGGGGCTGCTGCTGCCCGCCATCATCCTGAGCTGGATCATCGGCAACCGCTTCGGCGCCTTCGCGGCACGCAGCAAGGTCCTCGACAACACCGTGCTGCCGCTCGGCTACATCCTGACCGCGACCCCCTACATGTGGATCGCCCTGCTGCTGGCCTGGGCGTTCGGTGTGGTGGGCGGCTTCTTCCCGACGGCCGGAGGCTACAGTTTCGCGCTCACGCCGTCATGGTCGTGGGTGTTCGTCTCGAACCTGCTCACCCACTGGTTCCTCCCGTTCCTCTCCCTGTTCCTGGTCGCCCTGGGCGGTTGGGCGATCGGGATGCGCAACATGATCATCTACGAGCTGGAAGCGGACTACTCGAACTACCTCCAGGCCCTCGGCGCCCCGCGCCGGCTGATCCGCCGCTACGCCTTCCGCAACGCGATGCTGCCGCAGATCACCGGCCTGGCCGTGCAGCTGGGCACCATCATCGCCGGAGCGCTCCTCACCGAGATCGTCTTCAACTACCCCGGCCTGGGGACCCTGATCCTCAACGCCCTGAGGAACAACGACTTCTTCCTGCTGCAGGGCATCTTCCTGTTCGTGGTGGTCGGAGTGCTGATCGCCAACTTCATCATCGACATCATCTACGTCCTGGTCGACCCGCGCACGCGTGTGCAGATGACGGGAGGCGCGTCATGACCAATGTTCCCGGAGCCCCGGGAGCGGCTGATTCCGGAGCCGCCCCCGAGCCGGTCGCCGAGCGCAGGGTCTCCGAGACCCTGCACTTCGCCCGGCGCAACCCCAAGCTCCTCATCGGTACGGGCATCGTGCTCGCGCTCCTGCTCACCGGCCTGATCGGGCCGCTGTTCATCGACCACGGACCGAATGTCTACGTCGGCCCCAAGAGCCAGCCGCCCAACTCCGAGTACTGGATGGGCACCACCTCCTTCGGACAGGACATCTGGGCACAGTTCGTCTACGGGCTGCGTTCGACCTTCCTGGTCGGCGCGCTCGGCGGCGGCATCGCCTTCGTGGTGGGAACGGCGGTCGGGTTCCTCGCCGGATACAAGGGCGGCCTCGTCGACGAGCTCCTCAACATGTTCACCAATGTGGTGCTCGTCCTGCCCACCCTGGTCGTGCTGATCGTCGCCGTCGCCTACCTGGACGTGCGCGGCATCTTCGTGCAGGCCCTGTTCATCGGCCTGACCTCCTGGCCCTGGGCCGCACGCGCGGTCCGTTCCCAGGCGCTGTCCCTGGCCACCCGCGACTACGTGGACCTGGCCCGGCTGAGCGGTCGCCGCACCGCGAAGATCATCACCACCGAGATCGCTCCGAACATGAGCTCCTACCTGGTGATGTCCTTCATCCTGCTCTTCGGCGGGGCGATCCTCATCGCTGCCGGGCTCGACTTCATCGGCCTCGGTCCCGTGAGCGGGGTCTCCCTCGGCCTCATGTTGGAGAGCGCCGTCCAGTGGAGCGCCCTGCAACTCGGCATGTGGTGGTGGTTCATCCCGCCAGGTGCCGGGATCACCCTCCTGGTGGGTTCGATGTACATCCTCAACGTCGGGTTGGACGAGGTCTTCAACCCCAAGCTGCGGGAGCTGTGATGACCCTGCGCGTCAAGGACCTGAAGGTCTACTACCAGACCCTGCGCGGGGACGTCCACGCCCTCGACGGGGTGAACTTCGACCTCGCCGACGGGGAGATCATGGGCCTGGCCGGGGAGTCCGGCTGCGGTAAGAGCACCCTCGGCAAGAGCCTGATCAGGCTGGACGGCCGTATGCGGCACGTGGACGGCACGATCGAGCTGGACGGCAAGGACGTGCCCATCGCCGACGACCGCGCGATGAACCCGTTCCGCTACCACGAGATCTCGCTCATCCCTCAGTACGCGATGAGCGCGCTCAACCCCACCCGCAAGATCGGGCGGATGATCAACGAGCTGCTGCGCGCGCGCGGAGTGCGCCCGAACACGATCGCCGAGGAGCTCAACCGCAGGCTGGAGCTGGTCGGGCTCGACCCCGACGTGCTCAACCGGTTCCCGATCGAGCTCTCCGGCGGGATGAAGCAGCGGGTGGTCATGGTCATGGCGACCCTGCTCAACCCGTCCCTGCTCATCGCGGACGAGGCGACCTCGGCCCTGGACGTGTCGACCCAGCGCTCGGTGGTCGAGTCCATGGTGGAGTTCCGGGACCGCGGCTACGTCAAGAGCATGATCTTCGTGACCCACGACATCTCGCTCGTCTACCAGATGGCCGACACGGTCATGGTGATGTACGCGGGCCGGATCGCCGAGAAGGCTCCGGCGAGCACGATCATCAACGACCCGCAGCACCCCTACACCAAGATGCTCATCGGGGCGCTGCCCGAGGTCGGCACGACCACGGCGGACACGCGCCTGGAGGGAATCCCGGGCACCCCGCCGGGACTGCTGAAACCGCCCACGGGCTGCCGGTTCAAGGACCGCTGCCCCATTGCCTCGGAGGAGTGCTCCGAGACGCCGCCGCTGGTGGAGATCGAACCCGGCCACTGGGCCGCCTGCTGGAAGACGGGGAGGTAGCGCCGTGCTGGAACTGAGCCACGTGCACAAGGTGTACCGGGTGGGCGCGTTCGGCGGCGCGAAACTTCGCGCCGTGCGCGACGTCAGTCTGACCGTCGAGCCCGGCGAGGTGGTCTCGCTGATCGGCGAGAGCGGCAGCGGCAAGAGCACGATCGGGAAGATGGTGCTGGGGCTGACCAGGATCAGCTCGGGCACCATCCGTTTCGAGGGCGAGGACGTCTCGCGGATCCGCGGGTTCTCGGCGAAGAAGGAGTACTACCGCAAGGTGCAGGGGGTCTTCCAGGACCCGTTCAGCTCCTTCAACCCGATCTTCAAGGCCGACCGCGTCTTCGAGATGATCCGCTCCTCCTACTTTCCCGGGATGTCCGACGCGGACTGGAAGCGCAAGGTCCTGGACGCGGTCGGCACGGTCCGCCTGGACCCGGAGAACGTGCTGGGCAAGTACCCCCACCAGCTCAGCGGCGGGCAGCTCCAGCGATTGCTCATCGCACGTGCGCTGCTGCTCGACATCAGGCTGCTGGTGGCGGACGAGATCATCAGCATGCTGGACGCCTCCACCCGCATCGACGTGCTCAACCTGCTCGGCGACCTCAAGGAACGGGGCCTGGGCATCATCTTCGTGACCCACGACCTCTCCCTGGGCAACTACGTGAGCGACCGGTCCGTGATCCTGCGCAAGGGCGCCATCGCCGAGATGGGGCCCACCCGCACGGTGTTCGACAACCCTCTTCACCCCTACAGCCGCCACCTGCTCTCGTGCGTGCCCCAGATGCACCGCACCTGGGCGGAGGTGGACGCGGAGCTCGCGGCCAACCCGCCCGAGGACGTGGAGCTGCCCACCGTCACCGGCGACGACGACTCCGCTCCGCTCATCGAGGCCGAAGAGGGGCACTTCGTCGGCATCGACCAGGGCTGACCCGGGGCCGGACCCGCCCCGAACACCATGAGAAGCATCAGAAAGGGAGCGCACATGACCTCCTGGCTCGATCTGCACGACGGCTGGACCCTCACGGCGGTACCCCATGGGGGCGCCCTGTCGGATCCGGCCGCCGCGGTCGGCGAGGTCCCCGCCACCGTGCCGGGCTGCGTCCACACGGACCTGCTCGACCGGGGACTGGTCGAGGACCCCTACCTCGACGACAACGAGAACCGGCTGGCCTGGATCGGACGCACGGACTGGAAGTACACGCGCTCCCTGGCCGAGGAGTCGCAGGAGACAGGCGGCACCGCCGAACGCGTGGACCTGGTCTGTGACGGCCTGGACACGGTGGCCGCCGTCCGGGTCGGCGGGCGGGAGGTCGGCCGCACGGCCAACATGCACCGCTCGTACCGGTTCGACATCACCGAGGCCTTGGCCGAGACCTCCGGGGTTGAGGGCACAGGCCCCGCCCTGGAGGTGGAGTTCGCCTCGCCGTACCGGTACGCGGAGGCCAACCGGGAGCGGATGGGCGTCCGCCCCGGCGCCTACGACGAGCCGTACCAGTACATCCGCAAGATGGCCTGCAACTTCGGCTGGGACTGGGGCCCGACCCTGGTGACCTCCGGGATCTGGCGGCCGATCCGGCTGCACGCCTGGTCCACGGCGCGGCTGGCCTCGGTCCGGCCGCTGGTGTCGGTCTCCGAGGACGGCTCGCTGGGCCGGGTCGGCGTGCGGGTGGCGGTGGAGCGGACCGGGCCCGGGACGGACGTTCCCCTCACCCTGACCGCGACGGTGGCGGGGGAGACCACCACCGTCGCCGTGCCCGCGGGCGAGACGGAGGCCGCCCTGGAACTGGTGGTCGCCGACCCCGGGCTGTGGTGGCCGCGCGGTCACGGCGACCAGCCGCTGCACGACCTCACCGTGGAGCTGTCCGCCGCCGAACCCGGTGCGGATCAGAGCACCCTCGACACCTGGACGCGCCGGATCGGGTTCCGGAACGTGGCCGTGCACAGCGCGCCCGACCAGCACGGGGCCGCCTTCGCCCTGCGCGTCAACGGCCGCGACGTCCTGGTCAAGGGCGCTAACTGGATCCCCGACGACACCTTCCCCAGCAGGATCGGCCGCGGCCGCTACCGGGAGCGGATCGACCAGGCCGCCGAGGCCGGGATCAACCTGCTGCGGGTCTGGGGCGGCGGGATCTACGAGTCCGAGGACTTCTACGAACTCTGCTCCGAACGCGGGATGCTCGTCTGGCAGGACTTCCTCTTCGCCTGCGCCGCCTACCCCGAGGACGAGCCGCTGGCCACCGAGGTCGAGGCCGAGGCGCGCGACGCGGTCGTGCGGCTGGCCCCGCACCCCAGCCTCGCTGTGTGGTGCGGCAACAACGAGAACATCTGGGGGCACGAGGACTGGGGCTGGAAGGAACAGCTCGACGGCCGGGCCTGGGGCGCCGGGTACTACCTGGACGTGCTGCCGCGCGTGGTCGCCGAACTCGACCCCACCCGCCCCTACTGGCCGGGCAGCCCCTACTCCGAGGCGGAGGGCGTCCACCCCAACGAGGCGACCCACGGCACCATGCACCTGTGGGACGTGTGGAACGAGGTCGACTACACCGTCTACCGCGACCACCGGCCCCGGTTCGCCGCCGAGTTCGGCTACCAGGCGCCGCCCGCTCACTCCACCCTGCGGGGTTCGGTGACGGACGCCCCGCTCACCTCGACCTCGCCCGGCGTGCTGCACCACCAGAAGGCGATCGACGGAAACGGCAAGCTGGCCCGCGGACTGGCCGCGCACTTCGGCGACCGCGACTGGTCCTACGACGACTGGCACTACCTCACCCAGGTCAACCAGGCGCGCGCCCTGACCGTGGGTATCGAGCACTTCCGCTCCACCTGGCCGTACTGCACCGGCACGGTCATGTGGCAGATCAATGACTGCTGGCCGGTCACCTCGTGGGCTGCGGTGGACGGGGCAGGGCTGCGCAAGCCCCTGTGGTACGCGCTGCGCCGCGTGTACGCGGACCGGGTGGCTACCGTCCAGCCGGTCTCCGGTGGTGGACTGGCGGTGGTCCTGGGCAACGACACCGATCAGGAGTGGTCCACCGAGGTGACGGTGGTGCGCCGCGACTTCGACACCGGCCGCGCCCTGGCGGCCTCGGCGCATCCGGTCCGGGTGGCGCCCCGCGGCGCACTGCGGATCCCGGTGCCCGAGGGGGTCGCACGGGCCCAGGACCCCGCCCGTGAGGTGCTGACCGCCGACGGCGCGGGGGAGCGGGCCTGGTGGTTCTTCTCCCGTGATCATGAACTCGACTACCGAAAACCCGAATTCGACGTGGAAACGCGGGTGGACGGTGCCGATTTGCGGGTGAGCGTCCGGGCGCGTGTGCTCTTGCGGGATCTGGTCCTGAACGTGGACCGGCTCGACCCCGGGGTGAGCGCGGACAGCGCCCTGGTGACCCTGCTGCCGGGGGAGTCCCACACCTTCACGGTGCCGGGCGGTGCCGGGCTCGACCCGGAGGCGGTCACGGCGCCACCCGTGCTGAAGTGCGTCAACGACTCCCTCGCAAACTAGAGATGACGGTTCCGTGACACTCCGGTGGCTGTCACGCGCGTCACACGTGTTCCCCGCCCGGCCCGTCGGTATTCCCCGGCGGGCCGTGCGGGTTGCCACACCGAAATCCATCACCAGCTGGCTCGGCTGTGGTACGTTCATTAGAGATTGTTAGTCGTTGAATTTCGCAGTTGGTGTCTTGCCCGCGGAGTTTGTGACCGGCGGGCGGTTTCTCATGGAGTCGGCTCGCGGCAATTTTCGGGCGTGTGAGTATGCGTCCGTGTACACCGAGCTGAAGGAGAAAACATGGCTCAGGGAACTGTGAAGTGGTTCAACGGCGAGAAGGGCTTCGGCTTCATCTCCCCCGACGACGGTGGCCCCGACGCCTTCGTTCACTACAGCGCCATCCAGGGTTCGGGCTTCCGTAACCTGGAAGAGAACCAGCGCGTGGAGTTCGAGATCGTCGCCGGTACCCGCGGCCCCCAGGCCGAGAACGTCGTCGCGATCTAAGACCGCCAGACGTTGCGATGTCGCCCCTCCGGGGGTGTGAATGTCGCGGAACGCCCCCGGAGAGCCTGACTCTCCGGGGGCGTTCGCATGTCCGGGGCCGCTGCCCGAGAGCCTCTGGCTCGGGGCCCGAGCCCTGGAAACACCGGAGCCCCGGGACCGTCAACAACGGTCCCGGGGCTCCCTTGTGTGCGGCTCAGGCCTCCAGGAGGGCCTTGGTGCGCTCACGCACCTCGGCGGTGTCCAGGCCGCGCACGGTGACGGTGGTCCGGCGCCGCAGTGCGTCGTCCACGGTCACCGCCCACTCGCGGTCGCGGGCGAAGACCACCTGGGCCCAGATGTCCGGGCCGTCCGGGTGGATGCGCTCGCCCAGCTCCGGCTCGGCGCGCACCATCGCGGCGAGGTCCATGGCCAGGCTGCCGTAATGAGAGGCCAGGTGCCGGGCGACCAGCGGGTCCAGGCGGGTGCCCGGCTCGCGGTCGATGATTAGGCGCTGGGTGACCGCGTCCGGGCTGGCCAGACCGGGCAGCGGCACGGTCCGCAACGGGTCGGCCATGTCCTCCGACAGCGGGACCGCCGACACCTTGCGCAGCTCCTCCAGGACGGCCCGGCCGATGTGCCGGTAGGTCGTCCACTTGCCCCCGGCCACCGAGAGCATTCCGCCGCGCCCCTGGCTGACCACGGTCTCCCGCTTGGCCGAGCTGGTGTCCCCGGGGCCGCCCGGCAGCACCCGCAGCCCCGCGAACGAGTAGGTCATGCGGTCGCGGTCCAGGTAGGGGGCGTCGATGCCCAGCGCCGCCTCGCCCAGGATCTGGTCGACGTCGGAGGGCACCACGCCCACGTCCGCGGGGTCGCCCTCGAAGGCCTCGTCCGTGGTGCCCAGGAGCAGGTGCCCCTCCCAGGGGATGGCGAAGGAGACCCGGTACTTGTCCACCGGGATGGTGAGCGCGGCCCGCCACGGGTCCGGGGTGCGCAGCACCAGGTGGGCGCCCTTGGACAGGCGCACGCTGGGCGCCGCGGCCGGGTCCTCCAGGCGGCGCAGGTGGTCTACCCAGGGGCCGGTCGCGTTGAGGACCAGCCGCGCGTCGATCCCGAAGTCCTCACCGTTCACGCGGTCGCGCAGGTCGGCACCGGTCACCCTGCCCCGGGTGGTGCGCAGCCCCAGGACCTCGGCGTGGTTGAGAACCACGGCCCCGGCGTCCGCGGCGGCGCGCACCGTCATGACCGCCATCCGGCTGTCGTTCATCTGGTGGTCGCTGTAGGCGGCGACGGACTTCAGGCCCTCGGTACGCAGCCCGGGCGCCAGGCGCTTGGCCTGGAGCGGCGAGAGCAGGCGGCCCATGCCGTCGCCGAAGGCGGACAGCGCGGAGTAGAGGAAGACGCCCGCGCCCATCTTGGCGGCGCCGTGCGGCCCCCCGGAGTAGATCGGCACCAGGAAGGGGCGGTGGTTGACCAGGTGCGGAGCCACGTCGGAGGCGAGCGAGCGCCGCTCCTTGTGGTTCTCCGCGACCAAGCGCACGTTGCCGGTCTGGAGGTAGCGCAGACCGCCGTGCACGAGCTTGGAGGAGGCACTGGAGGTGGCTCCGGCGAAGTCGCCGGCGTCGACCATGGCCACTCGCAGGCCGGCCTGGGTCGCGGTCCAGGCGACGGAGGTGCCGAGGATCCCGCCGCCGATGACGAGGAGGTCGAAGGTGCCCCGGGCGAGTTCTTCGCGCGTGTGCGCGCGCACCGCGGGGGCGTCGCTTCGGTGGGTGCTGGCGGTCATGGCTGGTGCTCCGTCCGTTGGAGAGGGGGGTGATTCCGCACGTACCTGAACGGGCTCCACGTTTCAGGTGGGTGTCGTACGCATAATACGACAATGCCGAACGATGGTGAAGATCGGAGTCGGCATTGGCGCTGTTCCCTTGACCCAGGTGGGTCCTGGGTGGCGCGTGGGAGCTCTCATGTGACCCAGGGGGTTCACGATGTCGCTTGATGTGGTTGAAGTTCGGCATTGTCGCACTGTTTGGGAGCGTGGCCAGAAGCCTCGTGTGCAAGGTAAAAGCTGGAATCCGGGGATCCTGAAGTGGACTTCCAGCTTCCCTGAACAGGAGAAATGCCTGGACTTCGGGTTCTCCGGTTGTCCCACTGGGGAGGCGCCGCCGGTCCTACGATGAACCGCATCATGGCCAATAGGTACTCACCCACGATCCGGCGGCGCCGGCTCTCCGCCGAGCTCCGGCGGGTCCGGCTCGCCGCCCGTAAGACCAGCGAAGAGGCCGCGGCGGAAGCGGGCCTGTCCAAGTCCACGTATTCGAACATCGAGTCCGGGGTGAAGAAGCGCCCCAGCCTCCCGGAGGTTCGGGCGATCCTGGAGGCCTGTGGGGTGCCCCCGGGCGGAGAGTTCGACGAGATCCTGGACCTGTGCCGCCAGTCCCTCGAACGCGGCTGGTGGACCCGTTACCGCGACGTCCTCGCGGCCCGGTTCGTCGGCTTCGAGGCCGAGGCCAGATCCATCACGACCTGGCAACCCCTCCTGGTGCCCGGGCTGCTCCAGATCCCCGAGTACATGCGGGTCGTCGCGCAGGCCTGCTTGGCCAGCCCGCAGGAGATCCGCCGGGCCGTCGACGCCCGGATGACCAGACAGCGCATCCTGGAGGACCGGGACCCGCCGGAGCTGTACGCGATCTTCGACGAGGGTTCCCTGCTGCGCCTGCACGACCACCCCGAGGTCCGGCGCAGTCAGGTCAAGCACCTCCTGGAGATGGCCCAGCGCCCCAATGTCACCGTGCAGATGACCAGGGCGGATCGGGTCAACCCCGGCAGCGGCGGCTCCTGCGTGATCCTGGAGTTCCCCGATGTCATCGACCCGACCGTGGTCTTCCTGGAGACCGCCACCGACGGCATCTACCTGGAGGAGCCGGACGACGTGGCCCGCTACCGGAACCTGCTCAACCACCTGGGGCTGGTGGCGCTGCGACCGGGGGAGACCCTCGACTACCTGGAGGAGATCCACCTCGGCCGGTGAGCCGCGGTGACGTCGCAGTGAGCCGCGGTGCAGGACGGCGGGAACACCGGAGGGCGCCCGGACCGTTCCGGGCGCCCTCAGCGAATACCGAATACCGGCGGTGCCGCGGCTAGCCGCCGAAGCCGGTCAGGTTCCAGATCCAGGCGCCGATCACGCCGCCCACGATCGGTCCGACCACCGGGATCCACGCATAGCCCCAGTCGGAGGAGCCCTTGCCCGGGATCGGCAGCAGCGCGTGCGCGATGCGCGGGCCCAGGTCACGGGCCGGGTTGATGGCGTACCCGGTGGGACCACCGAGCGACAGGCCGATGCCGAGCACCAGGAGACCGACCAGCAGCGGGGCCAGACCGGTGCTGAACAGGCCGGACAGGTCGGCGTCACCGATCGAGACGTGGCCGGAGTTGGCGCCGATGCCGAGGATGCCCAGCACCAGCATCGCGGTGCCGATGACCTCGGTGGTGAGGTTGGCGACCGGGTTGCGCACCGCCGGTGAGGTGCTGAAGACGGCGAGCTTGGCGTCCGCGTCGTCGGTGTGCTTCCAGTGCGCGGAGTAGGCCAGGAAGACCAGGCAGGCACCGGTGAAGGCGCCGAGGAGCTGGGCGGCGATGTAGCCGGGCACCAGGGCCCAGCTGAACTCGCCGATGCTGGCCAGGCCGAGCGTGACCGCCGGGTTGATGTGGGCGCCGGAGGTGGTGCCGACGACGTAGACGGCCATGGCGACCGCCATACCCCAGCCGAGCGTCACCACGATCCAGCCCCCGGCGAGGGCCTTGGACTTGGCGAGTACGACGCCGGCGACGACACCGCCGCCGAGGAGGATCAGGATGGCGGTACCGATGAACTCCGCCAGGTACACCGAGAAATCTTGCATGAGGACCTCCGCCCCGTGAGGGGGGCAGCCGGGTCACGGGGCGGCGCCTTGCCCGTTGCGGGCATAATCGGACGCACCCGTCACAGGATGGATGGGCGGGGGCACCGCTCGGTGCCCCCGGATCCGCGCCCCGGGGGTCCCAGGTGGCACTAGTGCCCCCGGGGCGCGGTCGTCTCGTTACTTGTTGTCCTCGTGCTCCACCCAGGAGCGGGTGCGCTGCACGGCCTTGTTCCAGTTGTGGTACTCGCGCTCGCGGACCTCGGAGGCCATCTTCGGGTTCCACTCGGCGGCCTTGTGCCAGTTGGCGCGCAGGGTCTCGATGTCGGGCCAGTAGCCCACCGCGAGCCCCGCCGCGTAGGCCGCGCCCAGGCACGTGGTCTCGGCGACCATCGGTCGCACGACCTCGGCGTCGAGCACGTCGGACAGGATCTGCATGAGCAGGTTGTCCGCGGTCATGCCGCCGTCCACCTTCAGGGTGGTGAGGTCGATCTGGGAGTCGGCGTTCATAGCGTCGACGACCTCGCGGGTCTGCCAGGCCGAGGCCTCCAGGACGGCGCGGGCGATGTGGCCCTTGTTGACGTAGCCGGTCAGGCCGGCGATCACGCCGCGGGCGTCGCTGTCCCAGTGCGGGGCGAACAGGCCGGAGAAGGCCGGGACGATGTAGCAGCCGCCGTTGTCGTCCACGGTGCGCGCGAGCGTCTCGATCTCGGGCGCGGTGGAGATCAGGCCCAGGTTGTCGCGCAGCCACTGGACCAGGGAGCCGGTGACCGCGATGGAGCCTTCGAGCGCGTATACGGCGGGGGCGTCGCCGATCTTGTAGCCCAGCGTGGTGAGCAGGCCGTTGTTGGAGGTCACGGGCTCGGTGCCGGTGTTCATCACCAGGAAGGTGCCGGTGCCGTAGGTGCCCTTGACGTCGCCCGGGTCGAAGCAGGTCTGGCCGAACAGGGCGGCGTGCTGGTCGCCCAGGGAGGCGGCCACGGGGGTGCCCGCCAGGTAGCCGGTGGACTCGCCGTAGACCTCGGAGGAGGAGCGGATCTCCGGCAGCAGGCTGGCCGGGATCTGCATGGCCTCCAGGATCTCGGTGTCCCAGTCCAGGGTGGCCAGGTTCATCAGCATGGTGCGACTGGCGTTGGTCACGTCCGTGACGTGTCGGCCGGTCAGCTTCCAGATGAGCCAGGTGTCCATGGTGCCGAACAGCAGCTCGCCGCGCTCGGCGCGCTCGCGGACGCCCTCGACGTTGTCGAGTAGCCAGCGGATCTTGGGACCGGAGAAGTAGGTGGCCAGGGGCAGGCCGCACTTGGGTCGGAACCTGTCCTGGCCCTCCTGGGTGCCGAGCTCGCGGACGATGTCGTCGGTGCGGGTGTCCTGCCAGACGATGGCGTTGTAGACCGGCTCGCCGGTCTCCTTGTCCCAGAGCAGGGTGGTCTCGCGCTGGTTGGTGATGCCGATGGCGGCGATCTGGTCCGGCGTGATGTCGCTCTTCTGCAGGGACTCCTGGACCACGGCCTCGACGTTGGTCCAGATCTCCAGGGCGTCGTGCTCAACCCACCCCGGCTTCGGGAAGATCTGACGGTGCTCTCGTTGGTCGACCGAGACGATGCGTCCGTCCTGGTCGAAGAGGATGCAGCGGCTCGACGTGGTGCCCTGGTCGATCGCGGCGACGTACTGCTGACTCATCGGTGCTCGCCTTCAAGGTGGACGGGTGCGGAACGGGGTGGGAAACGGTGTGATCGGCGATAGTCACCGAACGACGTACGACATTGACGTATGATTAGGCGATAGTTTCAACCGTCTTTCCTTCCCATGTCAAGGCCGTGTGACGCAATCGTGTTGCGTGGGTCACCAGCTTGGGGCGGTCACTGTCCCAGGACAGGCCCGGACACGGAAAGCACCACTCCGCTGATGGCAGCGAAGTGGTACGAAGTGGACGTCGCCTTGGGGAAGGGGCGGGGATCTGTGACGGTATGTGAGTGCCGGACGGGGTCCGCAGGGTTGTCGGTGGTGACCCCGGATCGGCTTTGGCAGGGCCCTAGTAGGGCGTGACGCCCAGCTCCCGGGAGATCGCGCGGGCGGCGTCGCGGACGTAGGAAACCTGTTCCATGTCGGGCTTTCCGTCCTCGCCGCGCAGGCGCTCGATGGCGCCGCGCACTCCGATGGCGCCGACGGTGACGTTGCGCCGGTCGCGGATGGGGGCGGCGATGGACACCTCGCCCTCGACCAGCTCCTCCGCCTCCCAGCCCCAGCCGCTGTCGCGGATCTCGGTCAGCTGGCCCTCCAGCGCCGCCATGGACGTGACGGTGTGTCGGGTGAAGGCGGTGAGCTCCACCGGGGAGTCGGTCTCCACCGAGGCGACCTCCTCAGGGACGGCCAGCGGGTCGAAGGCCATCAGGGCTTTGCCCAGGGCGGTCGCGTGCAGCGGCAGCAGGGTGCCCACGTCCAGGGTCTGCCGGCTGGAGTCCGGGCGGAAGACGTGGTGTACCACCAGGACCTGGTGCTTGTGCAGGGTGCCGATGCGCACGCTCTCCCCGCTGCGTGAGGCGAGGGTGTCCGCCCAGTTCAGCGCACGGGTGCGCAGCTCGTTGCCGTCCAGGTAACGGGTGCCCAGACTGAGCATCCCGCCGCCCAGGCGGTACCGGCCCGACTCGGGGTCCTGCTCCACGAAACCGACGTGCTGGAGCGTGCGCAGGATGCCCAGGGCTGTCCCCTTGGGCAGCTCCAGGGAGCGGGAGACCTCCGCCAGGCTCAGTCCGCGGGCGCCACTGGCCAGGAGCCGGAGGATCGCGGCGGCGCGTTCGATGGACTGGATTCTTCCCGGCATTGCGGTGCTACCACTCTCTAGTACGACAATGTCATACGCCAGATGCTACTACGCGATGTGATGCGCAACACCTGCCGGTGCCCCTTCGTTGCGCGAGATCGGCCAAGTGTACTGACGGGCACCCGCGCTGACCTGCGGTCGGGCGAGGTCATGGGCGGATCAGAGTTCGGCCGCGGCCCGGGTGATCGCCTTCGCGGCGTCCTCGACGTCGCTGTCGGTGATTTCCAGGCGCAGCACCAACCGGACCCGGGAACCGCCGCCGAGTGCCCGCACGCCCTGGGCGGCGAAGGCCTCCAGGTACTCCGCGGCCCGTCCCTCAGGGGTCCGGATCAGCACCATGTTGGTCTGCGCCCGCACGGACAGCCCCGGCAGGCCCTCCAGTAGTCCGGCCAACCGGGCCGCGCGCTCGTGGTCCTCCACGACCCGCTCCCGGTGGTGGCGCAGCGCGTGCAGGGCGCCCGCCGCGATGATCCCCGCCTGCCGCATGCCCGCGCCCAGCAGCTTGCGGCCGCGCCGGGCCCGCCGGATCGTGTCGGTGTCACCGGCCAGCGCCGAACCCACCGGCGCGCCCAGGCCCTTGGAGAAGCAGACCGACACCGTGTCGAAGCCCGCGGCCACCGCGGCGGGGGAGACCTCCAGGTGGGTGGCGGCGTTCCACAGTCGGGCGCCGTCCAGGTGGGCCTTCAACCCGTGCGTGTGCGCGAAATCCGTCACCCGCCGCTGCTCAGTCAGCGGGACCACCCGGCCGCTGAAGGTGTTCTCCAGCCACAACAGGGCCGGGTCGGCGCGGTGGACGTCGCCGAGCCCCGAGATCCAGGTGTCCAGAAGCTCCTGCGCGGGGAAGGGGTCGCCCGAGTACAGCCGCGGCAGTACCCGGGAGAGCACCACCGCGGCGCCCTGCTCGTCGCCGATGAGGTGGTGGTTTTCGTGCGCCCACACCTCCTCGCCGCTGCGCGTGGACACGTACAGCCCGAGCTGGTTGGCCATGTGCCCGGAGGGGACGTAGAGCGCGGCCTCGCGCCCGAGCAGGGCCGCGGTCTCCTCCTCCAGCGCCCGCACGGTCGGGTCCTCGCCGAACACGTCGTCGCCGACCTCGGCCTCGGCCATGGCCCGGCGCATGTCGGGGGTGGGGCGGGTCAGGGTGTCCGAGCGCAGGTCGATCAAGGTTTCTCCTCCGTTGGGAACGCTGCCATGACGATACTCGGCGTGGTTCGGACCGCCTCGGGGCAGGTCTCCTTCCCCTGCCCTCCCCTCAGGTCTCCTCCATGAGGATCAGGTAGGCGTCCTCGTCGTGCAGGGCGTGCAGCCGATACCAGGCCTGCAGGGCGCGCGGGCTGAGGACGTCGAGCTTGGCCAGGATCTCCCGGGCGAACTCGACCGGCGCGGTGGCCCCGGCCGTGATGAGGTCGTCGTCGGTGACCGCCAACTCGGACCGGTACCGGTGCCCGCCCGCGTACCCGGTGCCCAGAAGGTAGCCCGGTGCGGAGCTGGTGTGGTCCCGGTGGTCGAGCAGCCCTTCCCTGGCTAGCCCGGCGGTGGCCCCGCAGATCGCGGCCACCGGCACCCCGGCGTCGAGGAAGATGCCCGCCGCCGAGGCCAGCGGCGCCATCGTCTCGGGCGCCCAGTCCCAGTCGGGGGAGCCGGGCAGGACGAGCATCGCGCTGGCCGAGGGCTTGAGCTGGGGCAGCGTGAGGTCGGGCAGGACCGTCACCCCGCCCATCGTGGTCACCGGCGCACCGGTCAGCCCCACGGTGACGACCCCGAGGCTCCCCGCCCCGTGCGGCCCTAGCCCAGATCTCACCTGCGCGATCGCATGCCCGTACTGCCAGTCGGCCATTCCGTCGTAGACGGCGAGGTGGAGGGAGGGGGCGGGATCAGCGCTCATGGCATGAGGTTGGGGTCTCGGCTGGCGGGGTGTCAATTTTCGGCCACCGGCTTCTGCACAGCGGCCCCATCAGCCTCCGGTTTTATTCATGAGTGCCGTGAAAATACCGGCCTGTCCGGCCAGGTGGCATCTTGCCCGGATGGTTGACCGGAGGGTGGCAGCCGGGGGCACTTCGACGGATTTCAGGCCTGTGACCTGGGTCTCTCTCACAAAATCGAAACCTCGTGTTCACACGGGCTCACAAATGGTATTACCATTCACTCAGCTTGGCTCAAGAGCAGGTCAAGGGCGTGTTCAGCCACGGCCAAGCACCACTGTCCCGTCCACTGGAAGGCTCCGTCGTGGAGAACTTCGAACCCGTCTACGGCACGGGTCCCCTTCTCGGGATCGCGGCGGGTGCCATCGCGCTCCTGCTGTTCCTGATCATCCGCTTCAAGTTGCACGCGTTCATCGCACTGGTCCTGGTCAGCGTGCTCACCGCGCTGGCCGCGGGGATTCCGGTGGACGGGGTCGTGCCCACCCTGCTGGACGGCTTCGGCGGCACCCTCGCCAACGTCGCCCTACTGGTGGGCCTGGGCGTGATGATCGGCCGGATGTTGGAGGTCACCGGCGGTGCCGCCGTCCTGGCCGGTGCGCTGATCAAGCTGTTCGGTGAGAAGCGCGCCCCGCTGGCCCTCGGCGTGGCCTCACTGCTCTTCGGCTTCCCGATCTTCTTCGACGTTGGCCTCGTCGTGATGCTGCCGATCGTCTTCAGCGTCGCCCGCCGCGTGGGCGGTTCCGTGCTCACGTACGCGCTGCCCACCGCCGGCGCCTTCGCGGTCATGCACGCCTTCGTGCCGCCGCACCCCGGACCGGTCACCGCCGCCGTGGAGATCGGCGCGGACATGGGGCTGACCCTGCTGGTCGGCGCAGTCCTGGCCATCCCCACCTGGTACCTGGCCAGCTACCTCTACGGCCTGTGGGCGGGCAAGCGCTTCGAGCTCCCCGTCCCGGACGACATCATGGGCAACGGCGACGTCAAGCACGAGAACCCGCCGCACCTGCTCACCGTGCTCAGCATCCTGCTCCTGCCGATGCTGCTCATCTTCGCCAACACCGGAACCGGTACCCTCACCGCGACCGGAACCGTTTCCGAGGACCTGTTCTGGGTCCAGGCCCTCCAGCTCGTCGGCGCCACCCCCATCGCGCTGCTCATCACCGTGCTCTACGCGATGGTGGTGCTCAGCAACGGCCGCTTCACCCGCCAGCGGGTCGAGGAGATCGTTGGCGGCGCGCTCGGCCCCGTCTGCGGCATCATCCTGATCACCGGCGCGGGCGGTATGTTCGGCGGCGTCCTGCGGGCCAGCGGCATCGGCGACGCCCTCGCCGGGAGCCTGGAGGGCACGGGCATGCCGGTCATCGTCGCGGCGTTCATCATCGCGCTGGCCCTGCGCGTCGCCCAGGGGTCGGCCACGGTCGCCATCACTACCGCGGCGGGCCTGATCGCCCCGGCGGTGCAGGCCACCTCCGGGCTCAGCTCCATCGACCTCGCGCTGATCGTGATCGCGATCGCCTCCGGCGCCACCGCGCTCTCGCACGTCAACGACTCCGGGTTCTGGCTGGTCGGCCGTTTCCTGGGGATGGACGTCAAGACCACGCTGAAGACCTGGACGGTCATGGAGACCCTCATCGGCTTCATCGGCTTCGGGTTCGCCTTCGGCCTCTACCTGGTCCTGTAGGGCACGCGTTCGGCCGGGCCGGTGGGCGGGCCGCCGGTAGCCGAGTCAGCGGACGGGCTCCGTACCGTCTTTGCGGAGCGCGTCCGCGACCTCGGTGACGATGGACCGCATCGCCGCCTCCGCCACGTCGGGCAGACCGTCCCGGATGGCCTGCGCCACCGCCGTGTGCAGGCGCAGCGCCTCCGGACGGGGGTTGTGCGGCATCAGGTCGTAGGAGGTGCGGCCGACCAGCACCTCGGTGACCACCTCGGCCAGGCCGGACAGCATCTCGTTGCCCGACAGCTCCAGGATGCGGCGGTGGAAGGTGATGTCGAGCTCCATGAAGGTGGTGAGCTCACCGGCCTGGCCGGTCAGGGTCATCTGCTCGGCCACCACCACCAGCTGGGCCCGCTCGTCGTCGGGGCCGCGCTCGGCCGCCAGAGCGGCGGCGCCCGGCTCCACGGCGGCGCGGAGCTCGTTGAGGGAGCGCAGCTGGTCCATCCGGCCCGAACCGGCCAGGCGCCAGCGGATGAGCTGGGGGTCGAACACACTCCAGTCCCGCTGGGGCCGGACCCGGATCCCGGTCCTGGGACGGCTCACGACCAGCCGCATCGACTCCAGGACGCGCACCGCCTCGCGGGCGACCGTTCGGGACACGCCGAAGTCCTGCTCCAGGCCCTGGAGCGTGAAGGCGTGGCCGGGGGTGTAGTCCCCGGCGGCGATCGCCGGGCCGAGTACCGCCAGCACCCGGTTGTGCAGCGTTCGGTGCTCGGTGGCCATCTCGTCCCTCGCAGTTTCCAGGATTCCTCGTATGACGACCGGAACCGGTCGGGGGTCAGGCTGAAGCCTAGCCCGATTGATTGATACCACTATTGGTGGCGGCGTCGCGGTCGGGCGGCGGGCCAAGATATCGGAGAGACCATGCACTTTGTCTTCATGGGCGTATCTGGCAGCGGTAAGACCAGTGTCGCCGAGCGCATCGCTGACCGGTTGGAGCTCCCCTTCGCGGAGGCTGACGCCTTCCATCCCGAGGCCAACATCACGAAGATGTCGGCCGGGGTTCCGCTGACCGACGGGGACCGCTGGCCCTGGCTGCGCGAACTGGCCGACTGGATCGGCGCCCACGAGGCGCTGGGGGAGTCGACGGTGATGGCCTGCTCGGCGCTCAAGCGCACCTACCGGGACGTGCTGCGCTCCGGGGCTCCCGACGTGCACTTCCTGCACATGCACGGGCCCTCGGAGGTGATCTGGGGGCGGATCGCCGCCCGTGAGGACCACTTCATGCCACCCGCGCTCCTGCGGTCGCAGCTGGAGACCCTCCAGCGGCTCGACCCGGACGAGGCGGGGCTGGAGCTCGACGTGCGCGGCGACCTGGACGCGCTCAACGCCGAGGCGCTGGCGTACGTGTCCGGGCAGCTGAGCTCCGCCCAGACCTGAGCGGTCCAGACCTGAGCGGTCCAGACCTGAGCCGCTCAGCCCCGATTCGGGGTTTTCGTGGCTTTTGGTGATGGTTTGGCGACCGTGTGTGTGGGAGTGTGGGCTCCACTTGTGTAGTGCGCCCGGGCACGCGACCCTGTTCGTCATGCAAGACTCCCAAACGTCCCCTATATCCTCCGCCGTTCGGCCCTTCAACGTGGTCCCGCCCCCTCGGCAGAGCCTTCTCGCCGCGCGCCGTGCGGGCGTGCGGCCCCCGCAGGACGTTCGGCAGACCTGTGTACTGATGTTCGTCACCGCCGTCGCGTACGTCGTGCTGGGCTACCAGACCTGGACGATGCTGGAGGCGGGCGCGCCCAGTCCGGTCGTGACCGACCTGTGGATCCTGCTGGTCGTGTCCGGGCTGACCGCCTTCGGGATGGCCGTGCTGGCGCTGCCGGTGCGGCGCGCCGGTCACGTGCTGTGGCGCTCGGCCCAGTTCGGGGCGCTGGTCGCCCTCGGTGCGGCCGTGTCCGCGCTGCACATGTCGGCCAGGCTGGCAGACACACAGATGCTGCTGTTCGGGCTGTTCGTGTCGTTCTTCGCCATCATCGTCAACATCGCGCTGTGGAGCACCAACGTGCGCCGCTGGTGCGAACTGTAGGCCTTCTGGGGTCGGTAACCGAGGGCCCGGTGGCGCTGAGGAACTCCTCGGTGCCACCGGGCCCTTTCGTCTCTCAAGCCTCAGGGGCGCCGGTCAGTCCTCCTCCTCGCCGTCGGCCAGGACGTGCAGGCGGGCCAGGTGCTCGCTGTCGTCCTCGCCGTGGCGGACCGTGTAGACCTCGCGCGCCTCGTCGGCGATGTCGCCGACCTCGTCCTCGAAGCCGTAGTCGAGGAGGTCGTCCAGCAGGTCGAGCGCGCGGTGCAGCGGATCCCCGTCGTCGGGGTCCTCTGCTGCCTCCTGCGGTGAGTGGCCCGTGACCCGGGCCAGTACGGCACCTCGGGCCTCCTCCACTGCGCTCTCCGCTCCGGCCGCGGCGCTCAGTCGGATGCGGGTGATGGGGTCCTCGTCGGCGATGAGCATCAGCTGCTCGGCCAGCCAGGTGCTGTCCTGGCCTTCGAGGAACGCGGTGAGGTCCGCGTCGTCAAGGGGAGTGTCCATCCGCAGATCATAGGACGAACGGGACCCGGCCGGCGCCCGGGCCCCGTTTTCCGGAGGGAAACAGAAAGCGGACATTATGGCCAATACGTTAATTCATCCCATGATCTGACGATGGGCTTTGGAATTGTGCTCGTGTGAATACCCAATGTCACCGGAGTGGGGCGTGGGTGACTCAGGGGGAGGTGGTGCTCAGTTAAACACATGCGGACCAAAAACACGCCTATGGATCACGGCACAGATCTGAAACGGTTGTATTAATACCCAGCCGTCTATCTTCCCAGGCGGTCCCGGGCCGGTTTAGGGTCCGAGCATCGTTCAGGGCCTCAAACCCCCCGTCCCCCATCACTGAGGTGGACCATGTTCACGAAGTCTTCCCGAAAGCCGCTCGGCCTCGTGGCCGTAGCGGCGTCGCTCACTCTGGTGGCGACAGCCTGTGCGGAGAGCGACCGAGGCGGCGCAGGCGGCGGCGACGAGCAGCCGTTCGTCTTCGCCTCGGCCGGTGACATCGCATCGCTCGACCCCTTCCTCGCGACTGACGGAGAGACCTTCCGTTACAGCCGCCAGGTTTTCGAAACCCTTCTGGAGCACGAATCCGGCGGTTCCGAAATCATCGGCGGACTGGCCGAGACCTGGGACCAGTCCGAGGACGGTACCGTCTGGACCTTCGGCCTCCGCGACGGCGTGGAGTTCCACGACGGCGACGAACTGAACGCCGAAGCGGTCTGCGCCAATTTCGACCGCTGGTTCAATCTGACCGGTGCCTACCAGAGCTCCAACAACTCCTATTACTGGCAGAAGATCTTCGGCGGATTCGCGGAGAACGACGAGGACCACGCCCCGCCGGAGCCGCGTTTCGTCTCCTGTGACGCCGAGGACGAACTCACCGTCGTCATCGAGGTCAGCGAGTACTCCTCCCTCTACCCGGGCGGTTTCAGCCTCGCGGCCTTCGGCATCATGAGCCCCAGCAGCCTGGAGGCCATGGAGGGCCAGGAGATCGGCGGTGAGGAGGGCAACCCCACCCTGCCCGAGTACAGCCAGGTCCCGGGGACGGTCGCCGGTACCGGTCCGTTCACGGTGGAGGAATGGAACCAGGACCAGAGCGAGATCACCTTCAACCGCTTCGACGGTTACTGGGGAGACCCGGCGGGCTTCGAGACGATGATCATCCGGGCCATCCCGGACGAGAACGCCCGCCGCCAGGCCCTGGAGGCCAACGACATCCACGGGTACGACCTGGTCGCCCCCGCCGACGTCGCCCCGCTCCAGGACGCGGGCTTCGAGGTGCCCACCCGCGACGTGTTCAACGTCCTCTACCTGGCCTACCAGCAGGACCACGAGGCCCTGGCCGACCTGGAGGTCCGTGAGGCCCTCGCACACGCGGTCAACCGCCAGCGCATCGTGGACACCATCCTGCCCGAGGGCGGCGAGGTCGCCACGCAGTTCCACCCGGACACCCTCGACGGCTGGTCCCCCAATGTGCGCGAGTTCGAGTACGACTCCGAGCTCGCCCAGGAGAAGCTCGCCGACGCGGGTTACGAGGACCTCGAGATCGAGTTCTGTTACCCGACCGAGGTGACCCGCCCGTACATGCCCGCTCCCAAGGACATCTTCGACGTCATCACCGAGGACCTCCAGGAAGCCGGCGTGACCGTTGAGGCCACGAGCTATGAGTGGGCCGAGTACATCAACCAGACCGACAGCGGCAACTGCCCGCTCTACCTGCTCGGCTGGACCGGTGACTACAACGACGCCTACAACTTCATCGGCACCTGGTTCGCCGGGCCGAGCAGCGCCTGGGGCCTGGACGACCAGGAGCTCTTCGACAAGATGGAAGAGGTGAGCGGTAACCCCGACGAGGAAGAGCGCGTCGCCGGTTACCAGGAGCTCAACGAGATGGTGATGGACGTCCTGCCCGGGCTGCCCATCTCCAGCTCCCCGCCCTCCATCGCGTTCTCCGGGGACGTCAACCCGCCGAACGTCAGCCCGCTGACCCAGGAGAACTTCGCCGAGGCCTCCTGGAAGTAGGGCAGCAGGCAGAACCTCCTCTCCCTGACCCGAGAGCTGTGTTCACCGGGCCCGGCCGGTCCTGACCGGTCGGGCCCTCGCACGGCGGGCCCTGTATGACGGCCCCGCACGGTCACTCCCCTCCCCACGGCGGCCCCGTCCCCCCACGGAACCCCGCCGCGCCCCTCGGGGAACCCCCGAAGGACCATCCGTTCATCCCGCCACACCCCGGCGGGGACGCTTCGCGTCCATCGTTCCCACCACTGGCGAAAGGCGGCGAAGGTGCTGCGATTCATCGTCAGGCGACTCCTACAGCTGATCCCGACACTCGGCGGCCTGTCGATCCTGCTGTTCGTCTGGCTCCAAAGACTTCCGGGCGGACCGGAGTACGCCCTCCTCCCCGACGACGCGACCGCGGAGCAACGCGCTGCTCTGCGCCGCTCGCTCGGCCTGGACGAACCCCTCGCGGTTCAGTACCTGTCCTTCCTCGGCAGGATCGTCCAGGGGGACCTGGGAACCTCACTCCAGACCAGCCGACCGGTCCTGGACGAGTTCTTCCTCCGTTTCCCGGCCACGTTCGAACTGGCCGTGACCGCGATGCTCATCGCCGTCACTGTCGGTCTGCCCCTGGGCTACCTGGCGGCGCGCAAACGCGGCACCGTGCTGGACTTCGCCGCGGTCGGCGGCTCCCTCCTGGGCATCTGTACCCCCGTCTTCTTCCTGGCGTTCATCCTCAAGGTGATCTTCGCTGAGAACCTCGGGTGGTTCCCGTCGGCCTTCCGGCTCTCCCCGGGGCTGAGCCGTACCGATATCACCGGGTTCGTCGTCCTGGACGGCCTCATGACCCGCGAGTGGGACGTGGTCGCCGACGCCCTCGCGCACCTGGTCCTGCCGGGGCTGGCACTGGCCTCCATCCCGTTGGCCGTTATCACTCGCATGACCCGCGCCAGCGTCCTGGAGGTCATGGGCGAGGACTACGTCCGCACCGCCAACGCCAAGGGTCTGCACCGCACCACGGTGCGCACCCGCCACGTGCTGCGCAACGCCCTGCTGCCGGTGGTCACGGCCGTCGGTTTGCTCGCGGGCAGTCTCTTCGCCGGGGCTGTCCTCACCGAGAGCGTCTTCGCCTTCCCCGGCATCGGCTCCTTCGTCTACGCGGCCACCCAGACCCGTGACTACCCGGTGCTCACCGGGTTCATCCTGCTCATCGCCACCATGTACGTGTTCATCAACCTCCTGGTCGACATCTCGTACAGCCTCCTCGACCCGAGAGTGCGGGCCCAGTGATGCCTACGACACCGAGTTCGAACCCGTCCGAGGTTCCGGACGCGACCGGGGCTCCGGACGCGACCGGGGCCGAAGAGAAGATCCCGTTCCACAAGCGCAAGGCCGCCAAGGTCGACCGCCTCGCCGAGCTCATGGGCGACCGCGGCGACGACGGCCACGGCTCCGGGATCTGGCGCGAGGCCTTCCAACGGATGCGCCGCAGCCCCATGGCGATCACCGGCGCGGTCATCGTCGCGCTGTTCGTCGTCATCGCGCTTTTCTCACCGCTCATCGCGCCCTACAGCCCCACCTCCCAGGCCTGGGGCAACGAGGTCTTCCCCAACCGCAACGAGTTCGTCGGCCCGCGTGCCGGGAACTGGCTCGGCCTGGACCACCTGGGCCGGGACATGTTCTCCCGCATGGTGATCGGCGCCCGCCAGACCCTGCTGGTCGGTGTGGTCGCCACCCTCGTCGGCTTCTTCTTCGGCGCGATCCTCGGAGGCCTCGCCGGGGCCTGCTCGGTGCTGGGCGGACGCTGGGGGCGCCAGGTCGACAACGTCGTCATGCGTGTCATCGACATGATGTTGGCCATGCCGACCCTGCTGCTCGCCGTCACCGTCGCCGCCCTGGTCGGTCCCAGCCTCACCACGGTCATGATCGCGGTCGGTATCGCCCAGATCCCGATCTTCGCCCGTCTGCTGCGCGGCGCGATGATCTCCCAGGGCAACCGCGAGTACGTGCTGGCCGCCCAGGCGCTGGGCGTGCGCAAGCGCAAGATCGCCCTCACCCACATCCTGCCCAACTCCATGGGTCCGGTGATCGTGCAGTCCACGCTCACCCTGGCGACCGCCATCATCGACGCGGCCGCACTGTCCTACCTGGGCCTGGGCAACCCGGACGCGAACTTCCCCGAGTGGGGAACGATGCTCTCCGAAGCCCAGCGGTTCCTGTCCAGCGCACCGTCCCTGGCCGTCTACCCGGCCCTGGGCATCATCATCACCGCACTCGGCTTCACCCTGCTGGGTGAGTCGCTGCGTGAAGCGCTCGACCCGAAGTTGAGGAAGTGACCATGAGTTCCAGCACGCCGCTGTTGGCGGTGGACGAGCTGTCCGTGGCGTTCCACCGCAGAGGGCACGGGGAGACCCGCGCCGTCGATGGGGTCTCCTTCACCCTGGAAGAAGGAAAGGTCACCGGCCTGGTCGGTGAGTCCGGTTGCGGCAAGAGTGTCACTTCCCTGGCCCTCATGGGGTTGCTCCCGGACCGGGGCGTGAAGGTCGGCGGCAGCGCCGTCATGCGTCTGTCCGACCGGGGCGAGGAGGTCGTGGAGGCGGACCTGCTCCGCATCTCCAACCGCCGAATGCGCGACCTGCGCGGCTCCCAGCTGGCGATGATCTTCCAGGACCCGCTCAGCTCGCTCAACCCGGTGGTCCCCATCGGCGTCCAGGTCACCGAGATCCTCAAACGCCACCGTGGGATGCGCGGCACGCCCGCCCGCAAGGAAGCCGTCGACCTGCTCTACCGGGTGGGCATCCCCGATCCCGACCGCCGCCTGAACGAGTACCCCCACCAGCTGTCCGGCGGGATGCGCCAGCGCGCGCTCATCGCGATGGCGGTGGCCTGCAAACCGCGGCTGATGATCGCCGACGAACCCACCACCGCGCTGGACGTCACCATCCAGGCCCAGATCCTGGAACTACTCAAGGACCTGGTCACCGAGGAGGGCACGGCCCTGCTCATGATCACCCACGACCTCGGAGTGGTGGCCGGGCTCTGCGACGACATCAACGTCCTGTACGCGGGCCGGGCCGTGGAGACCGCCCAGCGCGGTCCCCTGTTCGCCGCCCCCACTCACCCGTACACGGTGGGCCTGCTCGGCTCCATCCCCCGCCTGGACGCGCCGCGCGGCGAACCGCTGACCCCGGTGCGCGGTTCGGTCAACGACAACATCGCCTGGACGGACGGGTGCGCGTTCGCCCCCCGCTGTGACCACTACACGATGGAGTGCCTCCAGGGGCCGCCCCCGCTGGTCCAGGTGGCCAACGGTGCCGGAGAAGGCGACGACGCGGGCTCGGCACACGTTCACCGCTGTGTGAACCCCATCAGCCACGCCGCCGTGGTGGACCGGGCCGTACTGGAGAGCCCGGCCGTGGCGGGCGACGACGAGGAGGAGCGGGGATGAGCCTGCTGGAGATCAAGGACCTCAAGGTCCACTTCCCGATCAAACGCGGCGTGATCATCGACCGCACCGTCGGGCACGTGCGCGCCGTGGACGGGGTCTCGCTCAGCATCGAGCCGGGTCAGACCTACGGCCTGGTCGGCGAGTCCGGCTGCGGCAAGACCACCCTGGGCCGCGCGGTCCTGCGGCTGAACCAGATCACCGAGGGTGAGGTGTGGTTCGACGGGCGCGACCTTGCCCGTCTCGACTCGGAGTCGATGCGCCGCGAGCGCGCCAAGCTCCAGATGGTCTTCCAGGACCCGCTGGGCAGCCTCAACCCGCGCCAGAACATCGGCTCCATCCTCCTGGAGGGCCTGCAGACCCACGGGATCGGCGGCCCCTCCGACGAGGAGGCCAAGGGCCTCAGCCGGAGCCAGCGGCGCAGCCGGACCACGCAGGACCAGCACCGCCGCGTGGTGGACGCTCTGGAACGCGTGGGACTGTCCGCCAAGGCATTGCAGCGCTACCCGCACGAGTTCTCCGGCGGCCAGCGCCAGCGCATCGGCATCGCCCGGGCTCTGGTGCTGGAGCCCGACCTGATCATCTGCGACGAGCCGGTCTCGGCCCTGGACGTGTCGATCCAGGCGCAGGTGCTCAACCTGCTGGAGGAGCTTCAGGAGGAACTGGGCT
Organism: Nocardiopsis valliformis DSM 45023; assembly: GCF_000340985.1. Lineage (NCBI taxonomy): Bacteria > Bacillati > Actinomycetota > Actinomycetes > Streptosporangiales > Nocardiopsidaceae > Nocardiopsis > Nocardiopsis valliformis. The sequence continues at coordinate 110,811 of NZ_ANAZ01000015.1, read as the reverse complement.
TGACCTACCTGGTCATCGCGCACGACCTCGCCGTGGTGCGGCACGTGAGCGACGTCGTGGGGGTGATGTACCTGGGCTCGATGGTCGAGGAGGCCACCAGCGACGAGCTGTACGAAACCCCGGTACACCCGTACACCCGGTCCCTGATGTCGGCCGTGCCGGTCCCGGACCCGACGGTGGAGGACACCCGCGAGCGCATCCTGCTCGCCGGTGACCTGCCCTCGCCCGCGAACCCGCCCACGGGCTGCCGATTCCATACCCGGTGCCCGTGGCGTCAGGAGGAGCTCTGCGACACCGAGCGCCCGGAACTGCGCCCGCTGCACGGTGACCAAGGCAGCGGTACCCACCGGGTGGCCTGCCACTACGCGGAGCAGATCCTGTCCGGCGAGATCCAGCCGAGCGAGGACAAGGCAGAGCGCATCGTCCACGGCGCGAGCTGATCCACGGCCCAACGCACGCGCGGGAGCCCCTGGGAGTCAGGGGCGCCCGCGCGTCGTCTCACAGGTTCATGGCCTGTCCGGAAGTTACCGAGAGAGTGCGGTCCTGAGGAAACCCGCCCACTCGAAGGCAGCGAAGGGGATGTGCCCAGCCTCGGGATGCTTCGAGTCCCGGACGGCTGCGCCGCAGGGTAGCTCGGCCACCTCGACACAGTCTTCTCCGGTTCCGCTGTAGCTGCTCTTTCGGAACCTCGCGGGGATGTGCGCGACTTCCACACAGTTCTGGCTGGCGCCGCTGTAGCTGCTCTTCCGGAACACAAGGCTTGTCACGTTACGTCCTCAAGTGATGCAGAAAGTTCGTAGATGAAGTCTATGGTTTGAGCGACAGTGAGCGAAGCGTTGTGCGCTTCTCTCCACATTGCGTCATACGTCCTGATCTCGTCCTGTCCTTCAACAAACACGCAGTAAGTGTGGGTCTCGGCATAGCCGACGGTGGGGTCTGCTGCCTCAGAGAACTCCATGATCTGGAAGCCGCCCAGGTTCGCCGCATGCATGCCAGCGGAGGAGGGGAGGGCATGGATGGAGATGTTTGGCCTAGTCGCCATGTGGGCGAGGTGAAGCAGCTGTTCTCGCATCGCTTCGCTCACCACCACCCTCAACGGACGCCTTCGGCGCAGTACTCGCCTCCGTGCACCCACCCCTCCTGCCGGGAGCGCCGCGCCGAACGCCTTCCCCGGCTGGGCGGCCACCGCTCGGAGTACGCCAGCGAGCACACCCAGGCCGCCCGCATCCAGGCCCGCTACCGCCGCCTGGTGATCTGGTGGGGTGAGAGCACACGATCCTTCTGGGTCGCCAACCCCGCTGGCCTGGAGGAGGCCACTGACATCGACGCCCTCCTGGTGCTGCTCTGGCCGCACACCGATCCACCCACCACCCGCCCCTGGGCCCAGAACCTGGGCCGCCCCCGCCCCCGCGTCCCGGCCGCGGTCTGATCACCCAGCACCACCAAGCCGTCGGGGAGCGCGGCCTTGGCCGGAACCATTCGGCCAAGGCGGCGCCAGGCCCTGGTTCATCCGCTCGCTGAGCGGATCGCGCGCGTTGTCTTCGTCTGGCGGGCAGTGGGGGAGGGCCGGGCTCAGTTCTCGTTCGGGGAGATGATCCCGTGTTCGTTCGCCCATACCTCGAACCCACCAGGAGGGAACGGAAGATGGTACTTGGTCTCGATGAGGTGATCCGCCAAGCTGCCCACCATGGCCGTGGTGAGTAGACCTGCACGGATGGCTTCACAAAGCAGACCGAGAGTTCCCTGGCAAGCGATGCCGGCGTCCTGGGCGAGATTCCGGGCTGCACGGTCATCAATCACCGCGGTGGCCTTGTGTGCTTGTGCGTAGGCGAGGACCGAACACTCGCCCACATTCCGGCTTCCCGAAACGAGGAATTCGGAAAAGTGAGCGAAGGACGCGATCTCGGTGCCCGAAACCAGAGAGTGCTTTTTCGTCCACTCCGCGTTCAGGACCTGCTGAAGGTGGGGTCTAGAGTGCGAGCCCTGCCGCAGCTCGTGTTCGACCGCGTCGGTGATGACCACCGCACGGGGAGCAGCCACTGTGCGCAACACACCGAGCCATCCGGCTTCCGCCAGATGGCTGAGGGGGCCTGTATCAAGGACGAGCTCGTCAACGGAAGGTTCGCTCATGAAACGAACTGCCATATCGCCGACTCGTTCAGCTTCGGAAGCTCTGGAAGTTCCGCTGTCTCCCAGGTGCCCATCAAAAGGTCCAGAGCGCGCTCCTCGCTGATCTTCTCGGAGGTGAACAGGCGCAGCACAGCCGCTTCGTACACACGCGGCAGCGGCTTCTTCGGGAGCTCGTCCGAACTGACGAGGTCATGTTCCACGATGTCTGCCTTGGTGGTCCTGGTCGTTCGCACCTGAGCGGCCTGCGCACCGCTGATCAGTTCGAGCTCGCGGAGCCGACGTGCCAACGTGGACATGTCAACCCGGAAGTGACTCGCCACTCGAACTGCGGCCGCACGAAGACCGTTCTCCGTATTGCCTCCACAGACTTCCCAATTCTCTTCCAGAGAAATGTCCGGTAGTAGAAGGGATCGCGCGAACCGGTCCATCAACTGCTCATGAAAGCCTCGATTCGTGCTTCCGTCGATGCGCCAGTCGACCGTGTACTCATCCGCGACGAGCACATGCCCCAGTTCATGTGCGAGGGACAGGCGTCGACGGCCCACGCGGAGGCCGCCGTTCACGACCGCGACGGCGCCAGCGTCCAGGAGAACACTGGCTGCATCGGCGGCGTCACGTCCCAGATTGACGATGAATGGGAGGAGACCGGCACGAATTACTTTCGTGCCGAGGTCGTGCAACGGTTCGCTCTGTCCCACGCCGAGCAACTCGCGGGCTTCGCGCGCGAGCTTATCCGCTTCCTCCCGGCTCCCGGGCAGAGGAAATTCGGGAGGTCGTCTCACCTTGTCGCGGAACTCGGTGTCGTTGCGCGCGACGAATTCCACGGCGCGGACCCGGCGCTCCACCTCGGCATCGATGCGTGGACTGGGCTCGCCAGGATCCGTGACGTTGCGATGGGACACGATCGCGGGCGGAGTGTCCTCGACGAACCACTCGATTCGCTCACCAAGGGCCTCGGCTACCTGGGCCAGCTCCAGCGCAGTCAGGCGACGGCTGCCGTTTTCCATCTTGGCGAGAACCGACCTGTTCACACCGATGGCCTGGGACAGTTCGGCCTGTGTGAGACCTGCACGCTGGCGTGCTTGGGACACCCGGAGGCCTAGCTCAGTGGAGTTGAGGACCATGTGTTCCATATTAGAACACTCCTGTATTCGGGACTAGCCTTCCGCCGCCTTTGCCGAAATCAGAGGTTCACCGGGCGGACGAACCTTCGGCACACGTGCACTCTCCCGAACTCTGCGCGCATACGTTCCTCGTCCGAGATGTCGGCGTGGAAGAAGACACGGCGAACACCGCGGCCCATCCGAGGCGAGACCGCCTTCCCGGCCTCCGTGCCGACGGCGTAGACGTGCAGGTGGTGGTCCTGGTCGGTGAAACCCATCGCCCGGTACCAGGCCACGGTGGCCTCGTCGTCGCGGGTCCATGCCTCGACCGTGTCGAACCCGTCCGCCCTCAGCCGATCCAACAGGGCCTCCAACAAGCGTCGCCCCACGCCCCGGCCCTGGTGGTCCGGGTGGACGGCGATGGTGTCGATCATCGCCGTACCTTCCTCCAACTGGGCGTCCACCAGTCCCACGAGGGTGCCCTGGTAGACCGCGACGAGCTCCGCCGAAGGGCGGTCGAAACGGGGCTTGGCGGTTTCGGCGTTGTCGAAGTAGGAGGTGTAAAGGAAGGACAGGACCCGGCAGCGCAGCCACTGGTCCTCGTCGGAGGGGCGGTAGGGGCGGATCTCCAAGTTGGTCACGGCGGCCATTCTCATCGGCGGGAAGCCCTGGAGCCAAAGAGTTTTCGTCCGGGTGGAGCTCTCGTGTGCCTCGGCCCCGCGCGGGCGTGCCCCCTGAGCAGGCAATACCGGGACGTCACCGCTCGCCACCGCGAGACGCCGGTTTTCCGAGCGGAGTCTCTCAATCGTGATTTTCCGGTTATGGGTTTGTCGGCTGTGGCAGAGGGGAACGAGAGTAAGTTTCTTGAGTCACCCCTTCCACTCCTGTCCACACCCGTCTCGGTGGACCCCGTCATTTCACAGGAGTCCCTCGTGTTCAATCCCTCTGACGCCGGCGCGTTCGGCGTCCGGCTCTTCGGCGCCGCAGCCCTCACGGCCGGGCTCGTTCTCAGTGCGGGAACTGCCGCCGTCGCTGCGCCCGGCGACAACGGCACCGTCAAGATCCACAACCCCGAAACCCCTGACGAGGACAACCGCAACGAGCCCAAGGTCTGCGAGTTCAAGGTCGTCGCCTTCGGCTTCGACGCGGGCCAGGAGGTCTCCTGGGAGATCCTGACCCACGGCGGACCGCCCAACTCGCGCACCGTCGAGCTTGAGGGTGAGCTCGTCCTCGACGAGGAGGGGGCTGGCAGCACCGAGCTCCTCAACCTCGACAACGGCCACTACAAGCTCGAGTGGAGCTTCGACGGGCAGAAGGGCAAGGGCGGCAAGCACAAGGTCTTCAAGGTCGACTGCCCCGAGGAGGACGGCGAGACCGAGCCGAGCCCCACCCCGGAGCCGAGCCCCACTCCGACCGATGAGCCGGAGACGGAGAACCCGGACACCCCGGAGACCCCCGAGAACCCGGACACCCCGGACGAGGGCAAGACCCCCGGCGAGGAGACCGACCTGCCCGAGGACGGCTCCGAGGAGGAGCCCGAGCCCACCACCCCCGTCACCGAGGCTGGCCCGGGCCAGGAGAAGGACGGTAGCGACCTGGCCGTGACCGGTTCGGCCCTGGCCGGTCTGGTGGCCGCCGGCGCCCTTGCCGCCGCCGGTGGCGGCGCGGCCCTGTACATGAGCCGTAAGCGCCGCGCTGGGGGCACCGACTCCGAGGCGTAGACCGCTGGCTCCGGATGGCCCCGTCCGGAGCCGCACGGGGGCGGGACCGGTACTCCGGTCCCGCCCTTCGCCGTACCCGGGGAGGCCGTGCCATGACATCCAGCACGGTGACAGGACCGGTGGGGCCGTGACCTCCGTGACTGGTGGCACGGGGCGGCGCCCCTGAAGAATCGGAGACATGACCCCCTCTGACGCGCAGCACACTCCGCAGGACCAGGACCAGCCCGCCCCCGGACAGTCCGTCCCCGAGCGCCCCGGGAAGCGGCCCCGGGCAGAGGCGGCGCCGCGCAACGTACTGCTGGTGGCCCTCGCGGTCGGCGCGGTGGCAGCCCTGGCCGCGGTCCTGCTCTTCCCGCTCCTGCCGCACCGTTCCCCGACTCCGGCGGTGGAGTTCGAGGGTGACGTGCCCTTGGCCGCGGACGTCTCGGCCGCCCTGGACCCCGACCGGGTGCAGGGCCTGGCCGTCGCCCGGTTCTCCAACGACGTCCCCGAGCAGGTCGAGTGGGTGACCGCGGGCACCGCTGACGGCACGGCGCCGGTCACCACGACCACCCCGTTCGAGACCGGCTCGGTGTTCAAGGTCTTCACCGCGATGACCCTCGCCGACATGGTGGCCGAAGGGGAGACCTCCCTGGACCGCACTGTCGGCGAGATCTTCCCGGACACCGAGTTCGCCGACCCGGCCATCGCCGAGGCCACGCTGGAGGACCTGGCCACCCACCACGCCGGGTTCGTCACGCAGATGGAGGAGGGCCTGCTCGGGGCGCTGCGCAGGAACGCCTGGGGTGACTCCTACCGCCAGGCGGTGCCGCCGCTGGAGTTCGCCGCCACCACGCAGGCAGCTGCCCCCGGCAGCTTCATGTACAGCAACGCCGGGTACGCGCTCCTGGGTGAGGCCCTGGCCGAGGAATCCGGTACCCCCTACCCGGAGCTGGTGCGCGAACGGGTCCTGGACCCACTGGGTCTGGACACGACCGTGATCAGCGATGCCGGGGTGCCCGAGGGCGGGGCCGGTCCGTACACCGAGCCCGGGTCGCGGGTCCAGGACTGGCGCAACACCGACTACGCGGCCGCCGGGGTCGCGACCTGGGGCACCCCCGAGGACCTGGTCCGCTTCATGACCGCGGTGGCCGAGGGCGAAGCGCCCGGAATGGCTGCTCTGGAACCCGTCCACGAGACGGTCGATTTCGATGTTCCGCAGGCGGAGCCTGAGGGACTCGGTATCGCGCTCGGCTGGCGTCTGCTCGACGTGCCGGACGTCGGTCAGGTGACCTGGCACAGCGGTGGTTCCTTCGGTAGCCGCACCATGGTCGCCACGGACGGGGAACAGTCGGTGGTGGTCATGGCCAACAGCTTCAGCGTCGAGGCCCCGGCTCTCGCCTTCCAGCTGCTCGGCGACGACCCCCAGCGGATCCCCGGCAGCCCGGTACCGGTGAAGCTGCTCGTGTCCTACGCCGCGGTGATGGTCCCCGCCGGGCTCCTGCTCGCCCTGGTGCTGCGCCGCCGAACCCTGGTCACGCAGCGGCCGCTGGACCGGTTGCGAACCGTCTCGCTCACCCTCGGCGCCCTGGCCTGGAACCTGCTGGGGCTGCGGCACGGGGACTGGGTCGGCACCCCCGCGTTCGTCTGGGCCCTGGGCCTCGGTCTGATCGCCGCCGCGGTCACCGTCGGCGCCTGGCACTGGCGCCGGGTTCCGGTGGAGACGGGCCGCTTCCGCTGGCTGCACGTGACGGTGTTCGTCCTGTCGTTGCTCTTCTCCCTCGGCCTGGGCACTCTGATGGCCTGGGGCCTGGCGGTCGCCTGGTCCTGACCCGCTACCGCTGCTGGCCGCTCTCCCACGAGGTGAACCAGAGGGCCAGAGCGGTGCGGTCGCGCAGGTCGAGCTTGCGCAGGGCGTTGGTGACGTGGTTGCGGACGGTCCCCTCGGACAGGAACAGGGTGCGGGCGACCTCGCGGTTGCTGGCCCCGGTCCCGATCAGGCGCACCACGTCCCATTCCCGGTCGGTGAGGCCGTGGGAGTCCGACTGGGGCGACGCGGGTGCCGGTTCCGGGGTCGGTCCGCTGCTGGCAGCACCCGCGAGGTTGGCGATCATCCGTTCTGCAGCGTGTCCGAGCAGGACGCTCTCCCCGCGGGCCGCTCGGCGGACGGACTCGGCGACTTCCTCGGGTTCGGCATCCTTGAGCAGGTAGCCCTTCGCTCCCGCGCGCAGGCAGGCGAACAGGTGCTCGTCCTCGTCGAAGCTGGTCAGTACCACCGCCGCCACGCCGGGGTGGCACTCCGCCAGGTGCCCGAGCAGCTCTGTGCCGTCCATCCGCGGCATGTGCACGTCCACCAGGGCCACGTGCGGCGGTTCGGTGAGGTCGGGGGAGCCGAGGAGTGCGAGGGCGGCCACCCCGTCCTCGGCCTCGCCCACCACCTCGATGTCCCCTTCGGCGGCCAGCAACCGGGCCAGACCGCGCCGGACGATCCGGTGGTCGTCCACCAGGATCACCCGGACCCGCTTGGCCCCGTGGTTGGGCTGCGACATCACACCGCCTCCAGTTCTCGTGCCTGATCGTTGGTCCTCACCGGGAGCCGGGCCCGGAGTTCGAACCCGCCGCCCGAGCGGGCTCCGGTCTCCAGGGTCCCGCCCAGCGCGGCCAGGCGCTCGCGCAGCGCGGTCAGTCCGAAGCCCGGCGCCCCCTCGCCCGGGCCCAGCCCGTCGTCGGCGACGATCAGGTCCAACCGTTCCGTTCCGGCGTGCACGGCCACCTCGATCCGGCTCGCCCCGGAGTGCCGCAGCGCGTTGGTCAGCGCCTCCTGCACGCATCGGAACGCGACCAGCTCGGCCTCACCGTCCAGGTCCCCGGGCCACGCGCCGCTGCTGGTGAAGGAGGTGGTCACCCCCAGCTCGCCGAAGGAGTCCGTGAGCGAGCGCAGCGCGGCCGGACCGGAACGCTCGGCCAACGCGATGGGTTTGAGAGCCCGCACCCAGCGGCGGGTGTCGGCCAGGGTCTCCTTGGTGAGCCTGCGTGCCTGACCGATGTCCTCGCGGAGGTCGTCGAGGAGGTCGCGCGGCAGGTCCTCGGGCAGGGCCGCGACCACGCGTTCGGCGTTGGCCAGGCACAGGTGGACGGCGCTCAGGTGGTGGCCGGTGCTGTCGTGCATCTCCCGGGCCATCCGGGCGCGCTCATCGGCGATGGCACGCTCCCGATCGCGGGCGGCGTGCGCGCGCAGCTGATCGTGGGCCTGTGCCAGCTCTGCCAGGAGTTCACGGGTGCGCTGGGACTGCCGGACGGCGCCGATCAGGGTCAGCACGGCGGCGACCACCCCGAGCCCGTAGACCAGCAGGAGAGCCCCGTTGAACAGCGCGTGGCCGGTGGCGAACCCGGGAGCGGCCAGGCCCATCCCCATGTTGACCAGTGCGAACAGCAGTGCCATGGCCAGTCCGCCGAGCGGCCCGAAGGCGCACACGGCGAGGGCGATCGCGACGGCGATCAGACCGAAGAAGCCGAACTCCACCGTGACCGGCATGAGCAGGGCGCTACAGGCGAGGAAACCCACGGTGGCGGCCCGGCGGTGGGCCGGGGCGTCGCGCTCCCAGGTGGTGAGGGGCCACAGTGCGCACAGGGGCAGTAGCGCGCCCAGCATGAGGAGGAAGACGGGGTCGGGGTACACGTACTGAGCCGGGACCAACCGCCCCTCGGCCAGGGCGTTGAGGCCGCGCACCAGGACGAAGCCGAGCACGACGGCGCCGAACACGAGGTGGAGGACGAGGCGGGGGCGGGGGCCGCGCGGGTCCAGGAGGTCGACCAGCGATCGCTGAGGGAGGTCGGGCATGCCCCAACTCTCCCAAAGCCGGTATCGCTGAGCGAAGAGGGCATGACGGATGTCCCATGACATTCGTGACTGTCGCCGGAGAGACGGGCGGTGCCAGGATGGAGCACGGTGTGAGAGCCGACACCGAAGCCCCCTCGGCTGGAGACAGAGCCAGGAGGGAATGATGGAGGTATGGAAGACACAGCGGGTGTGAGCGAACGGTCCGAGGCCGGGCTGTTCCTATACGACCGGGACTGCGGGTTCTGCCAGCGGGCGGTCGGCTTCGCCCGTGAGCGCCTGCGCACACGGACCGCCTTCGCGGCTTGGCAGGACGTCGACCTCGACGCCCTGGGGCTGACCCCCGAGCAGACCGATGAGCGGGCCTGGGTCGTCTACCCGGACGGACGGCGCTTGGCCGGGGGAGACGCGGTCGCCGGGGTCCTTCTGGCCGCCGGGTTCCCCGCGGAGGTCCTGGGCCGCCTGATGCTCCTGCCCGGAGCGCGTCTGCTCAGCCGCGCCGCCTACCGGGTCGTGGCCGCCAACCGGTACCGGCTGCCCGGCGGCACCGCCGCCTGTGCCCTCCCCTCCAGCCCGCCCCGGAACCCGAAGTAGCAAAGGACCCGCAGTGAACCCGCTGGCCGAGAACGCCGACCAGATGATGCCCCTTGTTCCGTTCGTCATCCTCATGGTGACCGTGGTGCTCATGGCGGGGGTCCTGGTGCTCATGGGGGTGCTGGGAGCCCAGCGGCGGATCAAACCGAACGAGTTCTTCGGGATCCGGACCGCCTACACCCGCTCCGGTGAGTTCGCCTGGTACACCGTGCACGAGGTCTCGGCGCGCTGGACGATCGTGGCCGGGCTGGTCTGCCTGCCTTCGCTGGTCCTGGTCCCCATCGCGACCACCCCGAACGGGCAGATCGCCGCTCTGCTCGTGCCCATGGGGATCAGCGTCACCGTGCTGGCCCTCGGCTCCTGGCGGGCGCACAAGGTCTCCCGGGAGCGGGAGGCCCAGGAGGCGGGTCGCGCCGACCTGCCCTGAACCAGGCCTGCCCTGAGCCCGTCCCGCTCCGGGGCGGCTCAGGCAGCCGCGCGCAGCTCCCGGCAGACCGCCAGGACCCGCTCGCGCAGTACCGCGCCGCGTTCGGCGAAGTCGCGCTGGTACTCCATGTACGCCGCCTTGCCCTCGGCCGTCTCGATCCGCACCGGCTCGTACCCCCAGTCCCGCAGGTCGTAGGGCGAGGCGCGCATGTCCAGGACCCGGATCTCCTTGGAGAGCTCGAAGCAGTCCGCCACCAGCTCCGACGGCACCGCCGGGGTGAGCTTGTACGCCCACTTGTACAGGTCCATGTTGGCGTGCAGACAGCCCGGCTGGTCCAGCTCCGCCTGCCGCTCCCGGGTGGGCTGGAGGGTGTTGAGCGGGCGCGCGGGCTCGGTGAAGAACCGGAACGCGTCGAAGTGGGAGCACTGGATCCGGTGCGACTCCACCACCCGGTCGGTGCCCTCGTGGCCCAGCCGCAGCGGGACCTGGTCGTGCCGGACCTCCTCGGTCCGGTAGGCCATCGCCCACTCGTGCAGCCCGAAACAGCCCAGGTGTGCGGGGCGCTCGGCCACCGACGACAGCAGCCGTTCCACGAAGTCCAGCACCGGCCGTGCGGCCAGGAACGCGGGCACGTCCAGCCCCACCCCGCCGGATAGTTCGGTGTAGAAACGCTCCGAGAGCCGCTCGCGCGCGCCCTCGCCCAGCAGTACCGCACCCGCGCCCGGGTGCCAGCGCCGCAGCTGCGAGGGTTTGAGGTTGTAGTAGGTGAACAGGAAGTCCTCGACCGGATGCCGCTCGCCCGCGCTCCTGCGCCGCAGGTGGTCGCCGACCAACGCGTCCACGCGTAGCGCGTGCCGCTCGGCGCGCTCGCGCCACTCCGGCTCCGCCAGTGTCCGCGTCAGGCCCGCCAGGCCTGCTGTACTCGTTCCCGTCACGGCCCCCAGGGTATGCGCGCCGCACCGCGGTCCGGCGTCTACTCTGCTGGGGTGCTGACTATCCCCACCGATGAACAGATCCGGGCCCTCCACGAGCGCCACGCGCCCACCGCCGAGGCCTTCGACCGCGTGTACACCCACTGCCGGGTCGTGTGCGAGGTGGTCGAACAGCTCCTGGGCCGCGCCGCCCCCGGCGTGAACGCCGACCTCGTGCGCGCGGGCTGCCTGCTCCACGACATCGGCGTCTACCGGCTGTACGGCCCCGACGGTCAGCTCGACGGCTCCCGCTACGTCAGCCACGGGGTGCTCGGCCACGAGCTCCTGGCAGGGGAAGGGCTGCCCGAGACCCTGTGCCGCTTCTGCTCCCACCACACCGGTGTGGGTGTGACCAGCGAGGACGTGCGCTCCCAGGGGTTGCCCATTCCAGTGGCCGACTACCTCGCCGAGTCGCCCGAGGAGGAACTGGTCATGTACGCGGACAAGTTCCACAGTAAGAGTCAACCGCCGGTCTTCCTCACCGCCGCCTCCTTCGCGGCCAAGGTGCGGCGCTTCGGCTCGGACAAGGAGCTCCGGTTCAAGGAGCTGGTCGACCGGTACGGCGAGCCGGACCTGGCCGCGCTGTCCGACGCCTACGGCCACAAGGTGGTCTGACCGCGTGGCGTGAGCGCCATCAGTTCGACTGCTGTACCGGCAGGTGGCGACCCAGGTAGCCCACGTACACCCGGTTGGTGGTGTCCGGGCCCAGGTGCGGGTAGAAGTACAGCCGCGGGCAGATGCCGTACTCGATGTCCAGCTTGATGTGCGCGTACATCGGCACCCGGCCTGCCGGGTCCACCTCGGTCGGTACCTGGAACACCCGTTTCTCGTTGAGCTTGCCGCGGTTGCGCACGTAGTCCGACTCCTGCGAGGCCAGCCGCTTGACCGGGATCACCCGGTAGCCGTTCGGGGGATCGCGCAGGTAGGAGTGGAAGCCCAGCCCGCTGCCGGGGTTGTCGAACTGGTAGCGCGCGTAGTCGTTCAGCGCCAGCAGCGCCTCCCAGGCCCGGGTCACCCACAGCCCTTCCTTGCGGCTGTCGGAGAGCTCGTACACCGTCTGGTCCTCGATGGTGAAGAACAGGTGCGGCAGCGCCGTCCCGTCGGTGATCCGCTCCAGCAGCTCCGCCACGCTGGACGGTGGCCGCTGCTCGGGGTCGTGCGGGGCCGGGGTCGCGGCCAGCCGGAACAGGCCCTCCTCCCGGATCCGCTCGCGCAGCCACTGCGCCTCGTAGCGGGCGCTGCGCCGCTCGTCCCGGGCGGAGTCCAGCTCCTCGGTGAGGTCCGCGGTCTCCGCGAGCAGGGCCTGGCGCTCCTCCGAGAGTTCCCCGATTCGCGCGCTGAGCCGGCGCACCTCCTCTCTGAGCCGCCGGGCCTGTTGCTCCTGGGCCTGGGCGGCGGCCAGTTCCGCCATGATGACCGAGTCCGGCTCGGACTGGTGCGCGATGGTGTTCCCCGATCCGGTCGTTGCTGTCTGCTGTGACGCGGGGGGAAGCGGGGTGCTGGGACCCCGGCGCAGGTCCTCGGTCTCCTCTGACAGAAGGATGTCGATCGCCTTGAGTGCCTCGGGCAGCGCCAGCCCGACGGCGTTGTCGCGCACTCTCCGGGACAGCGCGGCGCCCACCCAGTTGCGCACGCGCTCGCCGTCGCGGGCGGTGTCCAGGGTGGTCGGGCTCATTCTGGGGTGACGCTGGGCGTCCTCCGGGTCGGCCAGGTCCACCCCTGGTAAAAAGGTGCGCACCCCGCCCGCGGGCACGTCCAGGTCCCGGGGCAGGATCCCGCCCACCCGGTCCAGGGCGGCCCCGTCCAGCACGTACCCGGCGCACATTCCGGTGCAGCGGGACAGGGAGCCCGCCATCGAGTTGCGCCAGTCGGCGACGGTCACGTCACGGGGCGCCCCGGTAGCCACGATCGCCAGTCTGCGCAGGGGATCGCGCACGCTGGAGATCAGCGCAGCCACGTCGGCGTCGTCGCGCCCGCGCACGATCCGCGGTGTGGAGGGCAGGGGATGGGCGCCGTCGTGCGCGGCGACCGCCTCCAGCAGCATGCGCGCAGCCTCGGGCGGCATCACGTCCAGGCGGGGGGTGTCTGGGGTGGCGGCGGAGGCGGGGTCGACGGTCATGTCGATCCACACGTAGTTCCACGGCGAGAGCTCGGGGTCCACGACGACGGTGGCCAGGGTCCGCCACACCCCGTCGGCCTTGTCGGACTCCGTGGTCAGCCGCAGGAAGGTGAGCCCCTCATCGGTGTTCTCGTGCCGCGCGACCAGCGCACGCGAGCGGTTGCTGAGCTCGTAGCGGCCCGGCGAACCGAAGTCCACGCGCGCGCCCGAGTTGCCGCGTTTGCTCAGCCAGCGGGAGAGGACGGCCGAAGCGACGGCGACGAGATCCCCGTCGTCGTCGTGGACGGCGACGAGCGTGCGGTAGACAAGCGGCAATGAGCCCTCCCGGGTTCCCGTCAGCGGCGGCGGACCCGAGGGCCTGGCCCAGTGTTCCAGAAAGGTTGGCGCTGGCAGAGCCCTCTTTTACCACTGTGTATCAAGGACAGCTCAGGCGCCAGCCGGTTGACCAAAGAACCGTTGACCGGATTGTCATCCCACGGCCCGGGGATCGTGCTTCCCGTTCACCCAGGGGACGTCCGCGTCGTCCACGTGTACACGCCACTCGGCCTCCGGGAAGGCCTCCCGTGGCCGGGTGAGCGCGGCCACGGTGGTGCGGGACACCGACAGTCCGAACCGGATGCGCCACAGTGGCCAATGTCCGGCCCTCGGTTGGCAACTGTGGACAAAGCTGCCCTGCCCGGGTGCGGGTTAGCGTCACCGACATGAGCACGCACCCGTTCTGGCTGGCCGGAACCGCCGCGACCGGCGACACCGAGATGACCGTCCGCAACCCCTACACCGGCGAGGCGGCGGGCGTCGTCTCCGTGCCCACCGAGGCCCAGGTGGAGGCCGCCGTCGTCGCCGCGGACGCGGTGGCCGCCCAGGCCGCCGCCCTGCCCGCGCACGTACGCGCCGGGGCCCTTGACCACATCTCCCGGCGCATCGGCGAGCGCGCCGAGGAGATCGCCCAGACCATTACCGCCGAGAGCGGCAAGCCGATCAAGTGGGCCCGCGCCGAGGCCGGGCGCGCCGTCTCGGTGTTCCGCTGGGCCGCCGAGGAGGCCCGCCGGGACAGCGGCGAGCTCCAGCGCCTGGACACCGACCCGGGCGGTACCGGGCGGATGGCCATGGTCCGCCGGGTCCCCAAGGGGCCGGTCCTGGGCATCTCCCCGTTCAATTTCCCGCTCAACCTGGTCGCCCACAAGGTCGCCCCGGCCATCGCCGTGGGTGCCCCGGTGATCCTCAAGCCCGCCCCGGCCACCCCGATCACCGCGCTGATCCTCGGTGAGATCCTCGCCGAGACCGACCTGCCCGCAGGCATGTTCTCGGTGCTGCCCATGCCCAACGAGCTGGCTGCCCCGCTGATCACCGACGAGCGCCTGCCCGTTATCTCCTTCACCGGCGGCCCCTTCGGCTGGGAGATCCAGCGGCGCGCCCCGCACAAGCACGTCACCCTGGAGCTCGGCGGCAACGCCGCGGCCGTGGTGCTCGACGACGCCGACCTTGACTGGGCCGCCCAGCGGGTCGCGCTGTTCGGCAACAACCAGGCCGGTCAAGTGTGCATCGGCGTGCAGCGGGTCGTGGTCACCGAGTCCGTCTACGAGGAGTTCCTGCCGCGCCTGGTCAACCAGGTCGAGGCCCTCGGCACCGGGGACCCGGCCGACCCGAAGACCGACGTCGGTCCGCTGGTCGATGAGGCCGCCGCCGAGCGGGTGTCCTCCTGGATCGACGAGGCGGTCGCCGCGGGTGCGCGACTGCTCACCGGCGGCATCCGTGACGGCGTCACCGTCGCGCCGACCGTCCTGGCGGACGTGCCCGCCGACGCCAAGGTGGTGCGCGAGGAGGTGTTCGGCCCCGTGCTGGTCATCCAGCGGGTCGCCGACACTGACGCCGCCTTCGCCGCGGTCAACGACAGCGATTTCGGCCTGCAGGCCGGGATCTTCACCCGTGACCTGCCCACCGCCTTCCGGGCCCACCGCGAGCTGGAGGTGGGCGGCGTGGTCATCGGCGATGTGCCCACCTTCCGCGCCGACCAGATGCCCTACGGCGGCGTCAAGCGTTCGGGTGTGGGCAAGGAGGGTCTGCGTGCCGCGATGACCGACCTCACCCACGAGCGGGTCCTCGTCCTCACCGGCATCGACCTCTAGGCCGGGGGAGAACCGGGTCCGGTGGCGGTCGGACCGAGGAGAAGGCGGGGCGGTGGTGACCGGGGATGGCACCACCGCCCCGCCGTCGCGTTTGGGCGCGGGTCGGATCAGGTCGTCTACAGCTGGTTGGCGTGGTCGAAGAGGCGCTTGGCTTCGGTTCCCAGACGCGGCCCGTACTGCGTGTTGCGGTCGTCGGCGTACTTGAAGCTCACCACCGAGGAGATGGTGCCCTGCCCGGTGGCGGGGTCGAAGCCGGTGAACCAGGGACCGCCGCTGGAGCCCTGGGTCATGGTGCAGCGGACGCCGTTGGCGGTGGTACCGCCGGTGTCGGGAACGGTGCGGCCGGAGCAGTAGTGCAGGTGGCGGCCGTTGAAGGGCGAGGCTGCCGGGTAGCCGAAGGTGTACACCTGCACCCCGTCGCGGACCCGCTGCTCGGTCCAGGTGTCGAAGGCGATCTTCTGGGCGCCGACCCGGTCCTGCACGCTGGCGCCGCCGTTCCGGTTCAGTACGACCATCGCGAAGTCGTAGCTGTCGTCGGCCCGGTTGGCCCACTGCGGGGCGACCATGAGGTCGCGGGCGGTGAACCTGCCGTGCGGGCTGGAGCCGTCGGCGTAACCGGGGACGAAGGTCCAGTTGCGGGCCCAGGAGCCGCGGCCGTCCTTGGCGCAGTGCCCGGCGGTCACCAGGGTGCTGCCGTTGGCGGAGTCCACGACCGACGCCGAACAGGTGAAGTCACGCCCGTCCATGGTCAGGTACACCTTGCCGGTGGTCCGGCTGACGCGGCCGCCGTCGTTCCAGCGTTCCCCGTCGCTGTCGGGTCGGGCGGCCTGCGGCTCGACCTCGGTGGGGGAGCGGTGGAGGGGTTCGGCGAGCCCGAGAGCCGAATCGACCAGGCTGGAGATGGGCTGCGCGGCGGCCATCCGGTCGTTGGTCCAGTAGTCGAGGACGGCGGCGTTCTGCTCGTCGGTCACGGCCCCGGTCTGGTGGACGACCCCGTCCATCCGGGTGGCGGCGACCCGACTCTGTTGGACGGGTGTTTCGGGGGCGAGCGAGTCCGGGAGGGCGGCGGAGGCGTGCAGGGCCTGGGTCACGGCTGAGGCCGGGGCGGGCAGGTGGTTGACGAGGGCCAGACCCCCGAGGGCGACCGCGGCGGCGGCCAGCGGCGCGAGGATCTTGCGTGCGGTGGACGAGGTCATGGCCACGATCTTTGCACACTTTGAGTAACTCAATAACTACTTTTAGTTTGTGTCGTGGCTTCCTCGGGAAACGAAGGGCGACCGGCCGACCCTGCGGGAGTTCGGGCCGACCGGTCGCCGGTCTCGCGGTTTCCTCCTGGTCGAAAACCGAGGTATCGGTCAAGAGGTAACCGGGGTGTTCGCAGGGTTCAGGGGCTAGCCGAGCGGGATCGTCACCTTCGTCGGGTTCTCCTCCGGCGAGGTCACCGTGACGCGGTTGCCGATGCGGCTCTCGCTGTCGTAGCGCAGGTCCCTGCTGTCCACCACCACGGCCAGCCGGTGCCTGGCCGGGACGTCCCACACCACCGAGGACATTTCGGCCTCCACCGTCACCGGCTCACCCGGGACGGCGTCGCGCAGCGTGTAGGGGGCGTGGCTCAGCAGGGAGCCGGTCCCGTGGGCGTTGATCGCGTACAGGTACACGAACACCGACTGGTTGGTGGTGGTCGGCGTGACCGTGAACGTCACCTCGGGCACACCGGCCACGCGGGCGCCGTCGGGGTAGGCGGGGCTGGTCCACACCGCCGCCCGGTAGCGGTCCACGGTGGGCAGCAGTACTCCGGTGGGCACGTCGAAGAACTGCTGGAGCGCCCCGGACAGAATCACCGTGCCGCTGCGCGCCGTCGTGCCGATGCCGGTACGGAAACCGTAGTTCCAGCCGGTCGCGGGCTCGGCCTTCATGGCACCGCTGCTCTGCCAGCGGCCCCAGCTGGTGCTGGGCCGGTCCAGGTAGTACTCGTCGGTCCCGGCGGTCACCGACGGCCAGTCCGCGTGCGAGGTCCAGGCGCCGTTGCCGTTGTTGGGCTTGACGCGCACCGGATCCTCGGCGTCGATGCCGTTGTCCTCGCCCTTGAGGTGGTGGTCGAACCAGCGGCCCAGGTCCTCCCAGACCTCGTTGGGCAGCCCGACCGCGCCGAACGCCTCGGGGGTGGCGTGGTCGCCGGGGGTGAGCATGAGCCGCTTGTCGCCGGACAGCTCCTCGTAGAAGTCGGCGATGTGCGCGGCCGGGAACATGCCGTCGTTCCAGCCGTGCGCCATCATGACGGCGGTCCCGTTGGCGTTGATCTGGTCCACCTTGGTGGCGGCCGAGCGGTCCGGGGCCATCTCGAGGATGGGGTCGATGTTGCCGCGCCGGTACTCTCTCTCCATCTCCTTGAGCGCCTCGCCCGGGGTGCCGAGCAGGTTCCCGGCCAGGAGCAGCAGCTCGGCGGACTGCACGTCGATGGTCTCGTTCGGGTAGAGCGAGGCCTCCAGGTCGGCCCAGCCGCTCATCGAGCCGACCGCCTTGACCCGGTTGTCCTCGGCTGCGGTGAGCAGGCTGATCCCGCCGCCGTAGGAGATGCCGGCCATGCCGATCCGGTCGGCGTCGGCCTCGGTGTTCTCCAGGGCCCAGTCGATGACGGCGCTGGCGTCGGCCCGGTCCTCGGGACCGGCCACCTCGATGCCGCCGCCGGAGTCCCAGAAGCCGCGCGAGGAGTAGGCGACGACCTGGTAGCCGGACTGCTCAGCCAGTTTCTTGGCCGCTCCGACGTACAGGATGTGCGGGGTCGCCCAGGCGGAGGGCATGACCAGCAGCGGGCGCGGTCCCTCGGCGCCGGTGGGGGTGATGACCTTGGCCTTCAGCTCGGTGCCGTCATGGCTGACGATCGTCTCGTAGCTGATGGTCGATGCGATGGTGACCGCGGAGGCGGGCGCCGGGGACAGGGTGGCGGCCGCGACGGCGGCCGCCGCCACACAGGAGAGGGAGCGAAGACGCGCGCCGGGGGAGGGGCGCGTACGGACAGGGATCATGTCGGAAACCTCGGCGGGGATGGGGGCGGGGAGGTTCCGATGGGCAGTCGCGCCCGCACCATCGGGGGAGGCCGGTGTTCGGTCGCACCGGCGGTGATCGGCGTCTCTCTTTACTGTGAGGTAACTTACTCACGGGTCAAGTTAGGCGATCCCCGTGCCGTTGTAAAGACCCCGTGGCCCCGGTGTGTCCCCTCCGTTTCACCGGAACTTCGCTCCGTCGCCCCGACGGGTTGTCCACAGGGCATCGGCGCGGATCGGCCGGGTGCGCGACAATGGACCCGTGCGAGAAGAACAGCAGCGAACAGTAGTGATCCTCGGCTCCACCGGCTCCATCGGGACCCAGGCCATCGACATCGTCCAGCGCAACCCGGAGCGCTTCCGGGTGGTGGGCCTGGCCGCCGGGGGCGGCCGGGTGGATCTGCTGGCCAAGCAGGCCGTGGATCTGGGGGCCGAACGCGTCGCCGTGGCCGATCCGGCCCGCGCCGCCGAGCTCACCCGCCTCCTCGGCGAGCAGGGTGCCGCCCCCGAGGTGCTGGTCGGCGCCCAGGGCGTGGCTGAGCTGGCCGCTTCCCCCTGCGACGTCGTCCTCAACGGCATCACCGGGGCGCTGGGTCTGGAGTCCACCCTGGCCACGCTGCGCGCCGGGACCACTTTGGCCCTGGCCAACAAGGAATCCCTGATCATCGGCGGGCCGCTCGTACGCGACCTGGCCGCCCCCGGCCAGATCGTCCCGGTCGACTCCGAGCACTACGCCATCGCCCAGTGCTTCCCGTACCTGCCCGAGGGTGAGCTCACCAGCCCCGCTCAGGGGCTCGTGCACGCCGGACGGGCAGAGGTGCGCCGCCTGGTGGTCACCGCCAGCGGCGGCCCCTTCCGCGGCCGCCGGGCCGAGGAACTGGCCGAAGTCACCCCCGCCGAGGCGCTCGACCACCCCACCTGGAGCATGGGCCCGGTCATCACCGTCAACTCCGCGACCCTGGTCAACAAGGGTCTGGAGGTAATCGAGGCCAACCTGCTCTTCGACGTGCCCTTCGACCGCATCGACGTGGTCGTCCACCCGCAGTCGATCGTGCACTCCATGGTCGAGTACGTGGACGGCACCACCCTGGCCAAGGCCAGCCCGCCCAGCATGATGATCCCGATCGCCTACGGGATCGGCGCCCCCGAACGCGTCCCCGACGCCGCCCCGGGCATGGACTGGACCAAGGCGCAGAGCTGGACCTTCGAGCCCCTGGACGACGAGGCCTTCCCCGCCGTGCGGCTGGCCGCAGAGGTCGGCGCCGCGGGCGGTACGGCCCCGGCCGTCTACAACGCGGCCAACGAGGAGGCGGTCGACGCCTTCCTGAAGGGAAACCTCGCGTTCCCGGCCATCATGGACACTGTCTCCCAGGTAGTCTCAGAACACCAGCGGACGGAGCGCCCGGGGGCCTCGACCCTGACCCTGGACGACGTGTACGCCGCTGACACCTGGGCCCGAACCCGCGCGCGCGAGCTGCTCACCCGCGGCTGAGGGCCATACT
This sequence comes from Nocardiopsis valliformis DSM 45023, assembly GCF_000340985.1. Classification (NCBI taxonomy): domain Bacteria; kingdom Bacillati; phylum Actinomycetota; class Actinomycetes; order Streptosporangiales; family Nocardiopsidaceae; genus Nocardiopsis; species Nocardiopsis valliformis. Next base: position 91,257 of record NZ_ANAZ01000015.1, on the reverse strand, counting down.
GGCTTGAGGAGAGATACATGGTCGTCCTGCTGACCGTGGTCGGGATCGTCCTGTTCGTGGTGGGACTGCTGTTCTCGATCGCATGGCACGAGCTCGGCCATATGTCCACGGCCAAGATGTTCGGGATCAAGTGCACCGAGTTCATGGTGGGCTTCGGCAAGACACTGTGGTCGGTGCGCAGGGGCGAGACCGAGTACGGCATCAAGGCCGTCCCGTTGGGCGGCTTCGTGCGGATGGTCGGCATGCTGCCGCCCGCCAAGCGCGCGGAGGACGGCGGCGCCAAGAAGATGTCGCGCTGGCGGGCGATGGCCGAGGACGCCCGCGAGGCCTCCTACGTGGAGCTGTCCCCCGAGGACCAGGACCGGCAGTTCTACCAGCGCGCCCCCTGGAAGCGCCTGATCGTCATGTTCGCCGGTCCGGGCATGAACCTCATCCTCGCGGTGATCCTGCTGGCCGTGCTCTTCATGGGGATCGGCGTGCACAAGGAGACCCCGCAGATCGGCCAGCTGCGCGAGTGCATCGTGCCCGCCGGGGTCACCGCCACCGAGTGCACCGACGAGTTCGACCGCACCCCCTCCTACGAGGCCGGGCTGGAGCCGGGTGACTTCATCCTCTCCATCGACGGCGAGCGCACCGAGGGCGCCAACGTCAACAGCCAGATCCGCCAGTCCCTCGGCCCCACCGAGTTCGTGATCGAACGCGACGGCGATCGCTTCACCACCGACATCGACATCGTCGAGAACGAGCTGCCCGCCCGGGACGCGGACGGCAACATCGTCTACGAGCTCGACGAGAACGGAAACCACGTCTACGACGAGCAGGGCCGCCGGGTCGCCGCCACCGAGGTCGTGGGCTTCCTGGGGGTCATCTTCGTCCAGGAGCGCCAGGCCCTGACCGTGGGGGAGTCGGTCTCCGAGGTCGGCACCATGCTGGTCAACGTCGGCGAGGCGATCATCGCCCTGCCCAGCCGGGTTCCCGAGGTGTTCGGCGCCGCTTTCCTGGGCGAGCAGCGCACCGAGGACTCCCCCGTGGGCATCGTCGGTATCTCCCGCATCGGCGGCGAGATCATGTCGCAGGGCCTGCCGGTGATCGACACCGTCGCGATCATGCTCAGCATCCTGGCCAGCGTCAACCTCTTCCTCTTCGCCTTCAACATGCTGCCGATCCTGCCGCTGGACGGCGGGCACATGGTCGGGGCGATCTGGGAGTCCATCAAGAAGTGGACGGCCAGGATCTTCCGACGACCGGACCCGGGGCCGGTGGATGTGGCGCTGCTGACCCCGGTGGCATACGTGATCGTGGCCTGTTTCCTGGTGTTCAGCGTCATCCTGCTCGTGGCCGACCTCATCAATCCGGTCCGATTGTTCGGTTGATGCAAGACTGACCTCTTCGGGGCGGTCTCCGGGGTGCCCGGGGCCGCCCCGAAGATCACCTTCGGCGGATGAATACCGGTTGAACTGGTGTGAATGGGGCCACGACGGTCCGAGCGTCTTCTCCAGGGCGGGTAACCTTGGGGTCGCGTTCCGGGAACGCCGCCGCGGTTCAGGCCGCCCAGCCGGAGCACCCGAACGCGGCTCCGGGCGCTGCTCCGGGCGCCCTTCTCCACGAACCGGACGACATCAAGTGCCGCCCCCCTCTCCGGCGGCAGACGAGGTGAATCAAGCGTGACCATCGATCTCGGTATCCCCGCCACCCCGCCGCGCCCGCTGGCGACCCGGCGCAAGACCCGGCAGATCATGGTCGGGAACGTCCCCGTCGGCGGGGACGCCCCGGTTTCCGTGCAGTCGATGACGACCACCCGCACCTCCGACATCAACGCGACCCTGCAGCAGATCGCCGAGCTGACCGCCTCCGGCTGTCAGATCGTCCGGGTGGCCGTGCCCACCAACGACGACGCCGACGCGCTGCCGATCATCGCCAAGAAGTCGCAGATCCCGGTGATCGCCGACATCCACTTCCAGCCCAAGTACGTGTTCCAGGCCATCGACGCCGGCTGCGCGGCCGTGCGCGTCAACCCGGGCAACATCAAGAAGTTCGACGACAAGGTCGCCGAGATCGCCAAGGCCGCCGGTGACGCCGGGACCCCGATCCGGATCGGCGTCAACGCCGGTTCGCTCGACAAGCGCCTGCTCGCCAAGTACGGCAAGGCCACCCCCGAGGCGCTGGTGGAGTCCGCGCTGTGGGAGTGCTCGCTGTTCGAGGAGCACGGCTTCCGCGACATCAAGATCTCGGTCAAGCACAACGACCCGGTCGTGATGGTCAACGCCTACCGCCAGCTGTCCCAGGCCTGCGACTACCCGCTGCACCTGGGCGTCACCGAGGCCGGTCCGGCCTTCCAGGGCACCATCAAGTCCGCCGTGGCCTTCGGTGCCCTGCTGTCGGAGGGGATCGGCGACACCATCCGGGTGTCCCTGTCCGCCCCGCCCGCCGAGGAGGTCAAGGTCGGCGCGCAGATCCTGGAGTCCCTGGGCCTGCGCGAGCGCGGCCTGGAGATCGTCTCCTGCCCGAGCTGCGGCCGTGCCCAGGTGGACGTGTACACGCTCGCCGAGGAGGTCACCGCCGGGCTGGAGGGCCTGGAGGTGCCGCTGAGGGTGGCTGTCATGGGCTGCGTCGTCAACGGTCCGGGTGAGGCGCGCGAGGCCGACCTGGGCGTGGCCTCGGGCAACGGCAAGGGCCAGATCTTCGTCAAGGGCGAGGTCATCAAGACCGTCCCCGAGTCCAAGATCGTGGAGACCCTCATCGAGGAGGCCATGCGCATCGCCGAGGAGATGGGCGAGGCCGGTATCGAGGGCGAGCCCAGCGTCTCCGTGGCGAGCTGACCCGCACCAGCGTGTCCAGCGGGCTTGACCCGCGGTTGAAGCTTCCGAGGGGGAGCACGGCGAGTGGCCGTGCTCCCCCTTTGCTTCTCCAGGAAGACTCGGGCTGTTTCAGGAACACTCGGCGCCCATGGTCGCTTACACCTACCGGCGATGCTCAGTCATCGAAACCCGGGCCATCGAAACCCAGGTCGTCGAACCCCAGTCGTGGGAACCCGGCCGCGTCCTCGCAGGTCACGCGGGAGTGGTCACATTGGGTCACTTCATATGACATGAATCACGGTCGCGTGCGTTTTCTTGCGCCGGTACGCATGATTCCGCTGGATCAAGCGGACAAATGCAACAAATTTGGGTCATGTTACTCAGGCAACACCATTAACGTTGCCTAGGGCACATTTGGGGTGTCGTTGGTTCGAGACGGCGCCGATCCGGTGCGCCCACCCCGCAGAACGTCGAGGAGTCAATTCGTGGTGGACCAGAAGACCCCCGCGCAGGTGAGCGCGGCAGCGCCCACGCTCGGGCAACGCCTGAGCCGGCGCAAGCCGGTCGAGAAGCTGGTGGCCGAGACCGAGAGCGGCAGCGGACTGCGCCGCACCATGGGTTTCTGGCAGCTGTCCATGATCGGTATCGGCGCCACCCTGGGCACCGGCATCTTCGTCGTCCTCGGTGAGGCCGTCCCGATCGCCGGGCCCGCCGTCATCCTGGCGTTCGTCCTTGCCGGTGTGACCGCGCTGTTCTCCGCGCTCGCCTACGCCGAGATGGCCGGGATGATCCCCGCCTCCGGCTCGGCCTACTCCTACAGTTACGCCACCATGGGCGAGTTCATGGCCTGGGTGTGCGGCTGGTGTCTGATGTTGACCTACGGCGTCTCCGTCGCCGCGGTCGGCGTCGGCTGGGGCCAGTACATCAACGAGCTCCTGCAGCTGACCACGGGCCTGTCGCTGCCCGGCGCGTTCCTGGCCGGACCCCTCGAGGGCGGCGTGATCAACGTGCCCGCCGCCGTCGTGGTCCTGCTGTCGATGTTCGCCCTGCTCGCCGGGGTCCGTGAGAGCACCCGTGTCAACGCCGTCATGGTCGCCATCAAGGTCGCCGTGTTGGTGATGTTCGTGGCCATCGCGATCACCGCCGTCCAGGACGGCAACTTCGCCCCGTTCATGCCGATGGGCATGGCCGGTGTCTCCGCCGCCGGTGCCACCCTGTTCTTCTCCTACATCGGTTTCGACTCCGCCTCCACCGCCAGCGAGGAGGCCAAGAACCCGCAGCGCGACCTGCCGCGCGCCATCATGTTCTCGATGATCGTGGTCACCGCGATCTACTGCCTGGTGGCCTTCAGCGCGGTCGGCGCCCTCAACTGGGAGCTGTTCGCCGAGGGGCAGACCTCCCTGGCAGGCATCCTGACCGTCGTTACCGGCACCCCGATCTGGGCGGTCATCTTCGCGGCCGGCGCCGTCCTGGCCCTGGCCAGCGTCGTCCTGGTCGTGCTCTACAGCCAGACCCGCATCCTCTTCGCGATGTCGCGCGACGGCCTCATCCCCAAGGCCTTCTCCAAGGTCGACGCCAAGGGCACCCCGCGCACCAACACCATCATCACCTCGGTGTTCATCGCCCTGCTGGCCGCGCTCATCCCGCTCGGCCCGCTCGCCGACGCCACCGCGATCGGCACGCTCTTCGCCTTCGCCCTGGTCAACGTGGCCGTCCTGGTGCTGCGCAAGAACCGCCCCGACCTCAAGCGCGCCTTCCGGATGCCCGGCGCCCCGGTCACCCCGGTCCTCGGCGTCCTGGCCTGCGCCTACCTGATGTTCAGCATGTCGCTCAGCGTGTGGATCGCCTTCGGCGTCTGGCTCGCGATCGGCCTGGTCATCTACTTCGGCTACAGCATGCGCCGCTCCGAGCTGGAGACCGAGCCGACCGTCGAGGTCCGCTCCTGACCGGCCCCTGAGCAGCGTTCGCGCCCGCATCAGAAGCAGCACAGTGGGCTCGGACACAGGGCGGGGCCGGGGGGAATCCCCGGCCCCGCCCTCGCGTTCTGCCTGGGGGTGAAGGACCGCGGCCCCGGGGCCGAAGGCGGGGATTCAAGGGTAACGAGCGCGAATGTGCGCACCCGCGCAACGAACCACGGTGGTCCGGTGCGAACTCGCAACAGAGTGCACGCCCCACACACCGATCCCACGCCCTGCTCCACCTAGAGTGGACGCGGCTGACCAGCGACGACACACCGGGAGGTGCACAGCGATGCCCACACCACTGCGCGTGGCCCTCGACCAGGGCGCGGGACGCAGCGGCGACACCGCCTCCTCCCTGGTCCGGCTCCGCGAGCGGGCCCGCACGGCCGCAGCCGAGGGCGCCGAGCTCCTGATCACCCCCGAGATGTCGATGACCGGCTACAACATCGGGGCACGGGTCGCGAAGCTGGCCGAGCCCGCTGACGGGCCGCTCTTCGAGGCGGTCTCCCGGATCGCCGCCGAGAGCGGCGTTGCGATCGTCTACGGCTTCCCTGAACTGGCCGACGGGAACGTCTACAACGCGGTGCGGCTCGTGGACGCCACGGGGGCCTCCCGCGCGCTCTACCGCAAGACCCACCTGTTCGGCGACCTGGACCGGAACCTGTTCAGCGCCGGTGACGACCTGGTCGTCCAGGCGGACCTCGGCGCCCACCGGATCGGCTTCCTCGTCTGCTACGACGTGGAGTTCCCCGAGGCCGTGCGTGCGCACGCGCTGGCCGGGACCACCTTCCTCGTCGTGCCCACCGCCCTGATGGGCCCGAACACCTCGGTGGCCACCCTCCTCGCCCCGGCCCGGGCCATGGAGAACCAGATCCACCTGGCCTACGTGAACCGCTGCGACGCCGAGGCGGAGCTCGACTACGTGGGCCTGAGCACGCTGGTGGGCCCCGACGGTACCGAGCTGCTGCGGGCCGGGCCCACGGAGGAGCTGCTGGTCGGCGCGGTCGACCCGGCCGCCACCGAGCTGTCCCGCGCCGAACTCTCCTACCTGAGTGACCGCCGCCCGGAGCTGTACTCCGAACCCGCGGCCGCCACACGCACTTCCTGACACCTCTCGTCACACACCACACCCATCCCCGGTGAAACCCAGCCCAGCGAAGGAGGGCCTTCATGACGTCTGCCGTGCCCACGGCCGCCGGTAGCGCGCCCGCTACCGACACCCCGGCCAACGACCGTCCGCTGACCATGTCCGGGCCCGACTTCCCGTTCGCCTACGACGAGTTCCTGGCGCACCCGGCCGGGCTGGGCCAGGTTCCGGCCGAGCACCACGGCACCGAGGTCGCGGTGATCGGCGGCGGTTTGTCCGGCATCGTCACCGCCTACGAGCTCATGAAGATGGGCCTCAAACCGGTCGTGTACGAGGCGGACCGCATCGGCGGCCGCCTGCGCACCGAGCGCCTGCCTGGCGCCCCCGCCGATGTGGTCGCCGAGATGGGCGCCATGCGCTTCCCGCCGACTTCCACCTCCTTCTGGCACTACTCGGACCGGATGGGCCTGACCACCAGCCCCTTCCCGAACCCGCTCTCTGCGGCCACTCCGAGCACCGTCGTCGACCTCAAGGGCGAGTCGCACTACGCGACCCACCTGGACGACCTGCCCGAGGTCTACCGTGAGGTGGCGCGCGCCTGGGACCAGACCCTGGAGAGCGTCGAGCACACCCGCATGCAGAAGGCGATCCGCGAGCGCGACGTCGCCACCCAGAAGGAGATCTGGAACCGGCTGGTCGAGAAGCTGGACAACCAGACCTTCTACGGCTTCCTGTGCGAGTCCCCGGGCTTCTCGTCTTTCCGTAACCGTGAGGTCTTCGGCCAGGTGGGCTTCGGTACCGGCGGCTGGGACACCGACTTCCCCAACTCCATCCTGGAGATCCTGCGGGTCACCTACACGGGCGCGGACGACGACCACATGGGCATTGTCGGCGGCGTGGACCAGCTCCCGCTGCGTCTGTGGGAGGACGCCCCGGACAAGCTCGTGCACTGGGCGCAGGGCACTTCCCTGGCCTCGCTGCACGGCGGGGACCCGCGCCCGGCCGTGACCGCGCTGCGCCGGACCGCCGCCAAGGGCAACCCGGCGGGCAACATCACTGTCACCGATTCCTCCGGCTCCACCCGCACCTACGCGGCCGCGGTGTTCACGGCGCAGTCCTGGATGATGCTGTCCAAGATCGACTGCGACGACGACCTGCTGCCGATCGATCACTGGACGGCGATCGAGCGGACCCACTACATGGAGTCCTCCAAACTGTTCGTCCCGGTGGACCGCGCGTTCTGGCGGGACAAGGACCCGGAGACCGGCCGCGACGTTATGAGCATGACGCTCACCGACCGCATGACCCGGGGCACCTACCTCCTGGAGGGCGAGGACCCGGACGGCCCCGCGGCGATCTGCATGTCCTACACCTGGTGCGACGACTCGCTCAAGTGGCTACCGCTCTCGGGCAACGAGCGCCTGGAGGTCATGCTGGCCTCGCTCGGCAAGATCTACCCGGGCGTGGACATCCGCTCCCACATCACCGGCGACCCGGTCACCGTGTCCTGGGAGGATGAGCCCTACTTCATGGGCGCGTTCAAGGCCAACCTGCCCGGCCACTACCGGTACCAGCGCCGCCTGTTCACCCACTTCCACCAGGCGGACCTGGCCGAGCGCCACCGCGGGCTGTTCCTCGCGGGTGACGACGTGTCCTGGACCGCCGGCTGGGCCGAGGGCGCGGTGCAGACCGCCCTGAACGCGGTGTGGGGCGTCATGCACCACTTCGGCGGCCAGACCGACCCGAGCAACCCGGGCCCGGGCGACCGGTTTGACGAACTGGCCCCGGTCACCCTCCCGGAGGACTAGGGCCAGAGCCGAGGCCCCTGAGGGGCCTCTCCCCGGACCCCGGAAGCGTTCCCTGACGGCGCTACCGGGGTCCTTCGCTGTTCCTACCTGGACTTTTGTTCCGGTTCTCAGTCCCAGAACTGTGACGGCGGATCCCCGTGCCACCTCCAAGCAGCCCCCGCGACGTCAGGTGCTCTGGTCGCCGCCCGAACCTCCTAGGACAGGTCGGCGGCTCCGGCGAGGATGGGCTGGTCGACCAGGCGGGACAGCACCAGGGTGCTCTTGGTGCGCACCACGAAGGGTTCGGCGCCGATGCGCTCGATGACCTCTTCCAGGTGCTGGGTGTCGCGGGCGCGGACCTGCACTATGGCGTCAGCCTCCCCGGTGACTGTGCACGCCGAGGTGATCTCCGCGTAGCTGGCCAGGCCGATGCGGATCTCGCTGGGTGAGGTGCGCGCACGGCAGTAGAGCTCGATGAAGGCCTCGGTGGTCCAGCCGATCGCCTGGGGTTCGACGACCACGGTGAAACCGCGGACGGCGCCGGACTCCACCAGGCGGTCCACCCGGCGCTTCACAGCGGACGGGCTGAGGCCGACCTCGCCGCCGATCTCCGCGAAACTCATCCGCGCGTCCGCGCCGAGTATCGCGATGATCCGCTCGTCGACACGATCAAGCCGCATTATGCCCCTTTGTCCATGTCTGATCCGACCAGGGCACATGTTACCGGGGGAGTACTCAGATGGGGTCCGTGTCGCTTCCCATGATTACATTCGGTAATTGAGACAATGCATGGGGACAACACGGTAGTCATCGGGGGTAATCGAGTGCGATCAACAGGCACGCAGTGGGCCGCTGTCTCCGCCGGGGTGCTCCTGGCCTCCCTGATCACCGCGCCGACGGCACAGGCTGCCGAGAACGGGACCGCCGTCGCACCCACCACCCGCATCGACCAGAAGGCGGTCGGCTGGCAGCCCTGTGAGGACCTCGACCCGGTCGGTGACGCCAAACTCGAGTGCGCGACCATCACCGTCCCCTTGGCCCGGACCACTGGCGGGGAACGCGTTAACGACCTCGCCGAGACCGTCGAGATCGCCCTGTCCCGCGTCCGCGCCACCGGCACCGCCGAACACACCATGCTGGTCAACCCCGGCGGACCCGGCAGCGCCGGACGCATGTGGGCCGCGCACACCCACAACCGCATGCCCGCGGAACTCCGCGAGACCTACGACGTGGTCGCCTTCGACCCGCGCGGCATGGGCGCCTCCACTCCCGCCGTCACCTGCGACCCCGACTTCTTCACCCCCGTCCGCAAGGACACCGTTCCGGCCGACGCAGCCGAGGAGGACGCCCTGCGCCAGGACGCCGAGGCCTACGCCGCCGCCTGCGCGGAGGGCGCCGGACCGCTCCTGGACCACATGCGCACCGAGGACACCGCGCACGACATGGACGCCATCCGGATCGCCCTCGACCTCGAACAGGTCGACTACCTCGGTTACTCCTACGGCAGCTACCTCGGCACCGTCTACTCCTCCCTCTACCCGGACAGCGTGCGCGCCGTGATCCTGGACAGCGTCGTCAACCCGGACAACCCCTGGTACGAGAGCAACCTCGTGCAGAGCCGCGCCCTGGACCGCGCCGCTCACAACTTCTTCGCCTGGGTCGCCCGCCACGACGACACCTACGGCCTGGGCACCGACCGCGAGGCGGTCGCCGACGCCTACTACGACCTGCGCGCCGAACTGCGTGAGAACCCCCTCGACGACACCGTCGGCCCCACCGAATTCGAGGGCGCCGTCATCGTCGTCGCCTACAGCGGCAATGCCTGGCCCGCCGTCGCCGGGGCTCTGGCCGCACAGGTCAACGACGACGACCCGGCCCCGCTGCTGGCCCTGCACGACTCCTACGGCGACGACGCCGACAGTGACCCCGGCTATGGCGGCTACCTCGCGGTCCAGTGCACCGACGCCGAGTGGCCAGGCGACTGGCAGACCTGGCGTGCGAACGCCGAAGCGGTCCACGAGGACGCGCCCTTCATGGGCTGGCACAACATCTGGTACAACGCGCCCTGTGCCACCTGGGAAGGCGAGTCCGCCCCCTGGTTCCAGATCGGTGACGGACCCTACGAACACCCCGCCTACGACGGAGACGTGCTCATCGTGCACGCCACCGGCGACGGCGCCACCCCAGTCGAGGGCTCCCACGCCCTGCGCGGCCGCCTGCCCGGCTCCTCCCTGGTCATCGAGGACGGCGGCATCACCCATGGCGTCGCCCTCACCGGCAACACCTGCGTCGACGAGACCGTCGTCGCCTACCTCCAGGACCTGACCCTGCCCGAACGCGGGGTCGAGGGCCCCGACCTGACCTGCGACGCACGGCCCGAACCCCAGCCGCGCACCGCACAGAGCGCCCCCCACGCGCCGGTAGACCGCCTCGGCCCGATCGGACTCGAAACGACCAGGTGAGACCGGACAGCGAAATCACTCAGTGGAGACGGTCTAATAGGCTGGAATCGGCGCGAATTCGTCGTGGGCCCACGAACCGCTCCGGCATCCCGCCGGACACGGTGACCGGGTAGATGGGGGAGATGCGATGCTGCGGACCTCGGCGGTTCGAATCCTTGGCGAACGTGACAGGGAGGCCGTCCGCGAGCTACTCGACGCCGACCCCGTGGGCAACGTCTTCGTCGCCTCGCGCCTGATGACCACCGGGATCTCCGGCGGCGGCGTGGGAGCCGAGGTCTGGGGCCACATGGAGCGCGGCAGGCTCACTGCCCTGTGTTACTCGGGTGCCAACCTCGTCCCGGTCAACGCCGGACCCACCGCCGTGCGCAGCTTCGCCGACCACGCCCGCTGGCGCGGCCGCCGTTGCTCCTCGATCGTCGGTCCGGTGGAGGCGGTCAACGACTTCTGGCAGCAGGTCACCCCCGCCTGGGGGCCCGCCCGCGCCATCCGCGCCAGCCAACCGGTCCTGGAGATCGACGGTCCGCCCGCCGTCGAACCCGACCCGCTGGTCCGCCGGGTCCGTATCTCCGAGATCAACACCCTGGTGCCCGCCTGCGTCGCCATGTTCACCGAGGAGGTCGGCGTCCCACCGGACTCCGGCGACGGCGGAGCCCTCTACCGCGCCCGCGTCGAGGAACTGGTCCGCACCGGCCGCGCCTTCGCCCGGATCGAGAACGGCCGCGTGGTCTTCAAAGCCGAGATCGGGGCCGTCACCCAGCACGTCTGCCAGATCCAGGGCGTCTGGGTCCACCCGGAGCTGCGCGGCCAGGGCCACTCCACCGCGGGCATGGCCGCCGTGGTCAACTACGCGCTGGCCGAGATCGCGCCCCGGGTGACGCTCTACGTCAACGACTTCAACACTCCGGCCCGGGCCGCCTACCAACGGGTGGGCTTCCGCCAGGTCGGGGAGGTCATGTCCGTGCTCTTCTGAATGTTCCGCTGAAGGCTCTTCCGAGGGCTCGAAGGTCGGAGGTCCACCGTGCCAGGAGTCTACGTCGCGTCCAGTGACGCAGAGAGCGACAAGAGGACGATTGCGCTCGGGATGACCGAGCTGCTGGCCGGCACGGTCGACTCCGTCGGGGTGTTCCGGCCCGTTGTCGCCGAAGAGGGCGGCGACCCCCTGCTGGAGACCCTGAGCCGCCGCTTCGGGCTCACCGACCCCTACGAGGACTGTGTGGGGGCCACCCACCGGCGGGTGCACACCGATCCCGAGGCGGCGATGTCGGAGATCATCGCCGCCTACAGGGACCTGGCCGCCCGCCACAGCGCCGTGGTCGTGGTGGGTACCGACTACACCGACGCCGTCACCGCCACCGAGTTCGCCTTCAACGCCCGCATGGCCGCCAACCTCGGCACTCCGGTCCTGCTCGTGGTCTCCGGGGTGGACCGGCCCGGTTCCAGGGTGCGCAGCGAGCTCGCCATCATGCACGCCGAGCTCGCCCGCGAGCAGGCCATCCGCCTGGCCACCGTCGTCGACCGGGTCCACCCCGACAGGTTGGCGGCCACGCGCGAACGCCTGCGGCACGTCGCCTACGTCCTGCCCGACATGCCCGGCCTGAGTTCGCCCACCGTCCGCGACCTCCAACGCGCCTGCGACGCCCGCCTGCTGTTCGGCGAGGCCGAACGCCTGACCCGGGAGACCTCCGGGGTGGAGATCGCGTCGATGTCCTTGCCCGGCCTCCTGGACCGGCTGAGCGCCGACAGCCTGATCCTGCTTACCGCCGACCGGGCCGGATCGCTGCTGCCCGCCCTGCTCGCCGCGCACACCTCACCCGACTTCCCGTCCCTGGCCGGGCTCCTGATCACCGGCGACACCGAGATGCCCGAACCGGTCTGGCGCCTGCTCACCGGTATGGACGTGCGCTTTCCCGTGCTCACCACCCCGCTCGACACCTACACCACCGCCACCCGCCTGGCGTCGGTCCGGGGCGGGTCGGCCCCACTCTCCGACAGGAAGATCGAGTCCGCCCTGGCCACCTTCAGCGCCAACGTCGACGGGCCCGAACTCCTCAACCGTCTCCGGGTGACCCGAACCGACGCCGTCACCCCGCTGATGTTCGAGTACACCCTCCTGGATCGCGCCCGCGCCGACCGCCGCAGGGTGGCCCTGGCCGAGGGCACCGAGGAACGCGTGTTACGCGCCGCCGACATCCTCCTCCGCCGCGACGTCGTCGACCTCACCCTCCTGGGCTCCCCGCACGAGGTCCGGGCCCGTGCCGCCGACCTCGGACTCGACCTGCGCTCCGCGGACATCATCGACCCGGAAAGCTCCGACCTGCGCGACCGCTTCGCCGAGGAGTACGCCTCCCTGCGCGCACACAAGGGCGTCACCGTCGACCTCGCCCGCGACACCGTCCGCGAGGTCTCCTACTTCGGCACGCTCATGGTGCAGTGCGGGCTCGCCGACGGCATGGTTTCGGGTGCCGTGCACACCACCGCCCAGACCATCCGGCCGTCCTTCGAGATCCTGCGCTCGGGGCTGGTCTCCAGCGTGTTCTTTATCTGTCTGGCCGACCGCGTACTGGTCTACGGCGACTGCACGCTGGTCCCCGACCCCACCGCCGACCAGCTCGCCGAGATCGCCGCGAGCTCCGCGGACACCGCTGCCCGCTTCGGTCTCCAACCCCGAATCGCGATGCTCTCCTGCTCCACCGGGGCCTCCGGCAGCGGTGCCGAGGCCGAGAAGATCCGCACTGCCACCGGCCTGGTCCGCCGGGCCCGGCCCGATCTGGAACTCGAAGGGCCCCTCCAGTACGACGCCACCGCCGAACCCGAGGCGGCGCTCACCAAACTCCCGAAAAGCAGCGTGGCCGGGCGCGCCACCGTCTTCGTGGTGCCCGACCTCAACGCCGGCAACACCCTCCACAAGGGCGTACAGCGCAGCGCCGGAGCAGTGGCGATCGGCCCGGTCCTCCAGGGCCTACGCAAACCCGTCAACGACCTCTCCCGCGGCGCCACCGTGCGTGACATCGTCAACACCGTGGCCATCACCGCCGTCCAGGCCCAGAAGGACGGCGGGCGGAAGGACGGTGCTGGGAAAGACGGTGGGCGGTAGGGCGGCGGGCGTTCCTGACAGATCACAGTCAGATTGGCGACTGAGCAGGAAACCGAGCGCACAACCCTGGGTAGCGTAATCGGGATCCTTCCTGACATCCCGCGCCTCAGAGAGACCCGATGCTCCGAAACCCGACCGGCCGCGCACGTCTGGGGTTGGCCCTCCTCCTCGCCATGCTGACGGTGCTGGGTCCGCTCAACATCGACATGTACCTCCCGGCCTTCCCGGAGATCTCCACTGACCTTGGCGCCAACGCCTCCCAGGTACAGCTGAGCCTCACAACCTGCCTGGTCGGTCTCGCGGTCGGTCAGGTCGTCATCGGCCCGATCAGCGACGCCCGCGGCCGCCGCGGGCCGCTCCTGCTCTGCATTGCCCTGTTCGTCCTGGCCTCGGCGCTGTGCGCCCTCGCCCCGAACACAGCCGTGCTGGTTCTGGGCCGTTTCCTCCAGGGCTTCACTGCCAGTGCCGGCGTGGTGCTCTCCCGCGCCGTGGTCCGCGACGTCTTCGACGGGGCCGCGCTCACCCGGTTCTTCGCCCTGATCATGGTGGTGGTCGCGGTCGCGCCCATGGTCGCCCCCGTCATCGGCGGGGGAGTCCTCCTCCTGCCCTCCGCGACCTGGCGGAGCATTTTCTGGACCCTGGCCCTGCTCGGCGCGGTGATCGTCCTCGTAGTGGCCCTGCGCCTGCCGGAGACCCTGCCCGCCGAACGGCGCATCCCCAGCACCCTCGGCGGCAGCCTCCGTACCTTGGGCGTTCTCCTGCGCGACCGCCGCTACCTGGGATACACCCTCATCGTTGGCCTCCTGCACGGTGGCAGCTTCGCCTACGTCGCCGGAACACCCTTCGTCTACCAGGACCTGTACGGGGTGTCCCCGCAGGTCTTCGGCTTCCTCTTCGGCGTGAACGGCATCGCGATCATCCTCGGCAGCGCCGCCGTAGGCCGTCTCAGCGAACGTTTCGGAGAGCGCTCCCTCCTCGCCCTGGCCGTGACTGCGGCGGTGGCCTCCACCGCGGTGGTGCTCACCACGGCCTTCCTCCAGGGCCCGCTGGTGCTCCTGGTCGTGCCAATCTTCGTCTACATGACCTGCATGGGCATGGTCCTCACGGGGTCCTTCGCCCTGGCCATGGAAGGTCAGGAGAACCGGGCCGGGAGCGCGAGCTCTCTGCTTGGGGCCTTCCCGATGATCATCGGCGCCGCGGTCGCCCCCATGGTCGGCCTGGACGAGTCCACGGCGATCCCGATGGGGCTATTGCTGTTCGGCAGCTCCGCCCTGGGCTTGCTGGTCATGATGACGATGACCCGGCCGCCCGCCAGAGCCACTGTCCCCGAATCCGACCCCCACCCCTGACCCGAGGTCCCCAGGCTGCGCCCACCTCGGCATGTCCAACAACAAACCCCAGCAGCGAGGCTCCTTGTCTCCCGAACTCGGCGGACAAGCGACACGTGTCCCGGTCGGTTGCCGCCAGGCTCCCTTCGTTGTGTGCGGTTCCTCGGGTTCCCCCGTTTCCCGCCGCTTGATGGTTGCCGTCTCCGCTGCGCGCGTCAAGGTCGTACGGCCTCGCTTCGCTCCGGGCGGTCCACCTTGACCCGCTTCGCTACGACGGCGGTGGGCGGCTATCGGGAAACGGGGGAGGAGTGGTCGGGGCGGCAGACGGGCCGGGCCCTGACGGGACCCAACGGCAACGACCAACCGCGCGGCCTTCGGCCGGAGCCTTCCCCACGCCGGAGCCCACCGCCTGGACGTGTCGCGGCCGGTCAAGGCCCGTGACGGAAAAGCGGCAGCGAGGGAAGCAGCCTCCCCAGCCCGGCGCGGATCGGGCCACGTGTCGCGGCCGGTCACTCGTGCCGACGCAATAGCGGCGGGGAGGATGGGGTTCAGCGCTGTGGTGTTGGCCCTGGGGAAGCCAGGGCGTCCGTAACCTGCGCCTGAGGCTGTCCGCTGCTTCCGAAACCCTCCCATCCCCGGTGATCTTGCTACCAGAAGCAAGTTCGGCGCTGAACTTGCTTCTGGTAGCAAGATCATCTTCGGGAAAGGGGCCGAAACCGTGCTCGGGGGCCTGGGGTGCTCCCTCCTTCGCTGCCACTTTCCGTTGCTGACCTTGACCGGCCGCGACACGTGGCCCGATCCGCGCCGGGCTGGGGAAGGCTCCGGCCGAAGGCCGAGGTAGTTGCCGTTGCTGTTGGGCCCGTTGGGCCCCTTTGGGGCCCGTCTGCCACCCCGGACCACACCTCCCCCGTTTCCCGATAGCCGCCCACCGCCGTCGCAGCGAAGCGGGTCAAGGTGGAGCGCCCCGATCCGGCGAAGCCGCGACGGCGACGACCTTGACGCGCGCAGCGCAGACGGCAACCATCAAGCGGCGGGAAACGGGGGAACCCCACCACGCCAGGCCAGGCCAGATCCCCACCGGGAAACTCGAAAAGTGAGGGGCCGGATGCGTATCCGGCCCCTCAGCCCTGCTCTTTCAACCCAACCCTTACGGGCTAGCCCTCGGCCAGCCGGTCCCGCAGCCGTTCATCGACGTCCAGGCCCAGCCGCTCCGGGGCGCCCGGGAAGGACAGCTCGAAGTCCGGGGTGTCGGCGATCAGCGCACGCGTGTACTCGTGCTGCGGCGACGACATCACCTCGCCCACTGGCCCGTACTCCACGATCTCGCCCTTGTTCAGGATCGCCACCCGGTCGGCGATGTTGGAGACCAGGGCGATGTTGTGCGTGACGAACAGCAGGGACATGCCCTGGTCCTGGAGGTTGCGCAGCAGCTTCACGATCTCCGCCTGCACCGAGACGTCCAGCGCCGACGTGATCTCGTCGCACACCAGCAGGTCCGGGCCGGTCGCCACAGCGCGTGCGATGCATACGCGCTGGCGCTCGCCACCGCTCAGCTGTTCGGGGAAGCGGTCGGCGTAGGACGCGGGCAGCGCGGCCCGCTCCAACGCCTCGGCCACCACATCGTCCGGGTCCGCCGGCCTGCCCACCAGGTGCCGGTACGGGCCCAGGATCTGGTCCCGCACCCGCTTGCGCGGGTTCAGGGCCTCGTACGGGTTCTGGAACACGTACTGCACCCGCCGCCGCTGCTCCGCCGTACGGCGGTAGCTGCTGGTGGCCATCGGAACCCCGTCGAAGAGGATCTCCCCAGTGAACTGGTGGTGCAGCCCCGCTACCGAACGCGACAGGGTCGTCTTGCCCGAACCCGACTCGCCCAGCAGCGCCACGCACTCGCCCCGGGAGACCGACACGTTGATCCCCGTCAGCACCTGGGTACGCCCGTACCCCGCGGCCAGGTCGGAGATCCGCAGCAGCGGCTCCTCCTCCTCGGGCTCAGCTTCCTCGTGCCCGGACGTCTTCAGCAGCGGCACCGCCATCAGCAGTTGCCGGGTGTAGGAGTGCTGAGGGTCGGACAGCACGTCCGCGGCCCGCCCGCGCTCCACGACCTCGCCCCGGTACATCACCGCGATGTCGTCGGCCAGGTCGGCGACCACGGCCATGTCGTGGCTGATGTACACCCCGGCGGTCCCGTAGTCGCGGGTCATCGACCGGATGGTCTCCAGCACGTGCGCCTGCGTGGTCACGTCCAGGCCGGTGGTCGGCTCGTCGAGCACGATCACGTCCGGGCGGCCCACGAACGCCATCGCGATCGCCACCCGCTGCTGCTGCCCGCCGGACAGCTGGTGCGGGTACCGGCGCAGGAAGGCGTCGTCGTCGGGCAGTGCCACCTCGCGCAGGACCTCGCGGACCCGCTCCATGACCTCGGCGCCCGAAAGCGACGCGTCGTGCAGGGCCTCGCTCAGCTGTACACCCAGCCGCAGGGCCGGGTTGAGCGCCGAGGCGGGCGACTGCGGGATGTAGGCCACCGCGCGGCCGCGCAGCTCGCGTACGCCCCGCTCGGTGAGGCCCGCCAGGTCCTGGCCGCCGACCACCAAGTGGCCGCCGACGATCTCCGTGCCGCGCTTGCAGTGCGCCAGCAGGGACAGCCCCAGGGTGGTCTTGCCCGAACCGGACTCGCCCACCAGGCCGAGGATCTCGCCCCGTCTGACGGTGATGGACACACCGCTGATGATCTCGACGTCCGAGGGACGCCCGATCACCGTGAGCCCGTCCACCACCAGCACGGTCTCGTCGTCGCCGGAGCCGTAGTACCCCTTGGAGCCGTGGTATTCCGCGCCCTCGTAGTTCTCGTTCCCGGTCACTTCTCGACCCCCCGGTCGATACCGATCGCCGCACGGGAGAGCCCGTCGGTGATGAGGTTGGCGCCGACGGTCAGCACCGCGATCGCCGTCACGGGCAGTGCCACCGCCCACGGCTGGATCGCCATGCCCTGGCGGTTCTCGTTGATCATCAGGCCCCAGTCCGCCGTCGGCGGCTGCAGGCCCATGCCGAGGAAGCCGAGCACGGCCACCACGCCGATGGAGTAGGTCAGGCGCAGACCCAGCTCCACCAACAGCGGGCTGGTCACGTTCGGCAGGATCTCCACCGTCATGATCCGCCAGCGCGGCAGCCCGATTGCCTCGGCCGCCTTCACGTAGTCCTGCTCGATCACCTTGCGGGTAGCCTCACGGATCACCCGGGCCACCCGTGGCATGTGCGAGACCGCGATGACCGCGACGATCAGCCACACCTTCGGGCCGATGATCGACATCACCAGCAGCGCCGCGATCAGCTGCGGGAAGGCCAGCAGCACGTCGTTGGTCCGCATGAGGACGTCGTCCACCCAGCCGCGGCGGTAACCGGCGATGATGCCGATCACCGTTCCGGTGGCCACACCGATACCGGCGGCGGAACCGGCCAGCAGGAGCAGTGTCCATCCGCCCCACAGGAAGCGGGTCAGCACGTCACGGCCGCGGTTGTCACCGCCGAACAGGGCCTCGTCCACACCCGTCTCGAACGGCTTGGCCACGAACTCGGTCGGGGTGTAGGGGGCTACGAACGGCCCCACCACGGCGATCAGGACGATGAAGCCGGTCAGGACCACACCGACCTTGGTCCGGCCGAACCGCCACGCGGTCCGGAACAGCCCCGGGCGGCGCCGCCCGGGCGTCGTGGGGGTCGTGCTCGTCACGCTTGTCGAAGGTCCACTCATCGGTTCGCGACCCTCACCTTCGGGTTGGCCGCCAGCCCGATCACGTCGGCGATCAGGTTGACCAGGATGTAGACGCCCGCGATGAGCAGGACCACGGCCTGGATCAGCGGCACGTCACGGTTGTCGATGGCGTCCATGAGGACCTTGCCGATACCGGGGAAGTTGAACAGGAACTCGATCGCCACCACGCCGCCGGCCAGCCAGGCCAGCTGGAGGGCGACGACCTGGGCGACCGGGCCGATCGCGTTGGGCGCGGCGTGACGCCACAGCACCGTGCGCTCGCTCATGCCCTTGAGCCGAGCCTGCTGCACGTACTCGCTCTCCAGGACCTCGATCATCGTCGCCCGCATCATCCGCACGATCGGCGGCGCGACCGCCAGGGCCAGCGTCAGCACGGGCAGCACCCACTGCTCGGGGCCGCCCGCACGGGCGTACACCGACGGGAACAGTCCCAGCCCGCCCGGGCCGAGCAACAGGATCAGCAGGATGCCGACCACGAACTCGGGGATGGACGCCAGGACCAGGGTGCCCATGGAGGACGTGTGGTCGAAGGCGCGGTCCCGGCGCAGGGCGCTGAACGCGCCGACGACCAGCGCGATCGGGGTCGCCACCAGGGCCGCCAGGCCCATCAGGGTCAGTGAGCTCTTCACGGGGCTCGCGAGG
The DNA here is from genome assembly GCF_000340985.1 of Nocardiopsis valliformis DSM 45023. Lineage (NCBI taxonomy): Bacteria > Bacillati > Actinomycetota > Actinomycetes > Streptosporangiales > Nocardiopsidaceae > Nocardiopsis > Nocardiopsis valliformis. The sequence continues at coordinate 72,329 of NZ_ANAZ01000015.1, read as the reverse complement.
TACTCGGCGACGGGCATCCGGTTGGAGAACGAGGTGCCCAGGTCGCCCTGGAGGAGCCCTTGGAGCCACTGCATGTACTGCACGGCAACCGGTTCGTGCAGGTTCAGCTGGTTGCGCAGCGCTTCCAGCCGCTCCGGGGTGGCGTCCCGGCCCAGGATCAGCTGGGCCGCGTCGCCGGGCAGTGCCTGCGTGGCCGCGAAGACCACGAGGGACACCGCCCAGAGCGTCAGTGCGCCGAAGAAGAGGCGGACGACGATGAGTCGAGTCATGGTGTGCTTTCGGTAGCGGTATGGAGCTTCGGGGGCCTCGGGCCCTCTACTGCTCCAGCCACATGGTGTGGAAGGCGTAGGAACCGAGCGGGTGGCCCGAGACCGAGGGACGCAGGCCGTGCACCGCGACGGTGTGGGCGTCGAGCAGGTTCACGAAGCCCCACACGATGTAGCCGCCCTCCTCGAACTCGATCTCCTGGGCCTTGCGGATGAGCTCGTTGCGCTCGTCCAGGTCGCCGGTCTGACGCGCCTCCTCCAGGTACCCGAGCCACTCCTCGTGCTCGCCCCACATGGTCTCGTTGTAGGGGGCTCCCACGATCGAGCCCTGGGCGGTCTGGGTGATGTAGCCGCGGGCGCTCCAGAAGTCCTGGCCGAAGGGGTAGGGGAAGCCCTCCTCCGGGTTCCAGTAGTCACTGGAGTTGACCCGGCGCAGGTTGACGGTGACCCCGGCCTCGCGGGCCTGCTCCTGGAAGACCTCGGCGGCGGCGATCACTCCGGTGCTGATGTCGGCGGTGACCAGCTCGACCTCCAGGCCGTCCTCGTAGCCGGCCGCGGCCAGCAGGCGCTTGGCCTCGTCGATGTCCTGGTCGCGCTGCTCGAAGTCCTCGGGGTAGGACGGGTCCATCCGCGCGTACATGTCGTTGCCGATCTGGCCGTACCCGGCCAGCGCCTGGTCGATCATCTCCTGGCGGTCGACGATCAGGCGGAAGGCCTGGCGCACGCGGACGTCGTCGAACGGGGCCTCCTCGATGTTCATCGTGAACGGCAGCCACATGCCGGTCTCGGACTCGAGGATGTTCACGTTCGGGTCGGCCTCGATGATGGAGACCTGCGCGTGCGGAACCTGGCTGATCACCTGTACGTGGTTGCTGTTGAGGGCGTTCACGCGGGCGTCGTCGTCGGGGAAGTTGATGATCTCGAGCTTGTCCACGTAGGGCTGGCCCTCGATGTGGAAGCCGTCGTGGCGCTCGAAGATGCTGTACTCGCCGACCTCGAACTCGGAGTACTTGAAGGGGCCGGCGCCGATCGGGTTCGCCGGGTCGTAGCCCTCCGGAACGATGCAGTTGTAGTACTCGGCGAGAGCCTCGGGCAGGGTGACGAAGGGCTCTGCGGTACGGATGATCATGGTGCGCTCGTCGACGATCTCGCTCGCGTCCAGGTCGACGCCTTCGAGGTCGCCCGCGCCGCGCTGGGGGTCCTCGGGGTCGAGGATGCGCTCGAGGGAGTACATGACCGCGTCGGTGGTGACCGCGCTCTCGTCATGGAAGGTCAGGCCGTCCCTGAGGACCAGCGTCCACTCGGTGCCGTCCTCGTTGGGCTCGAACGACTCCGCCAGGTAGGGCTCGATGGTGCCGTCGTTGTCGAAGCGCATCAGCGCGGCGTAGAGGGCGTAGTTGCGCGCGATGTCGACGTTGTCGGTGGGGGCGTGCGCGTCCAGCGTGTCGCTGGCGCCGCCGCCCGCGACGCCGACCTTCAGGTGGCCGCCGCGCTGGGGTTCGCCGTCACCTCCGGTGCCGCCGGACTCGGAGTCACCGCCGCAGGCGGCCAGGACCGGGACGACGGCCGCACCGGCCGCGGAGGCCTTGAGCAGGCTGCGGCGGGAGGTGAGGTGCTTCAGGGCGGGAGTGGAGTCTTCGGGCAGTTTAGGCACGGGGACACCTCGTGTGGGGATGGGGACTGTGGAGAGGCCGAGACCGCCGTGACAGGCGATGGCTTGGGCGCCCTCGGAACGATGGTCGAGATCGGCCCCCAACGATCCTTGTTCGCACTACAGGAAGCGTCAAACGAGGTCGGGACAGGGGTGGGGATGTTCGGGAGGTTTCTTACGGCCTGTCCGAGATGGTGCTGGAGGGGATGCTGAAACCTACTGTGGCCTGGGGGTTTCAGGTGGGAGAGGCGGGTGCCGCACACGGTCGTGCATGTACGGCCCCAACGTCGTGGTAGGGGTGCTGGGCGCGCTTCCACCGCCCGCTGTTGTGTCCTCATCGTTGTCGCCGAGTAGCGAAAACGTGGCGTTTAGTCGCCGGTTTTCTGTCTTTGTCGGAGGTGCGATCACATAGGGTGACCATTCTCGGATATGTGCGGGGCGGGTCCCCGGGGCGAAATCGACAGCCGCAATCGTCGCCCCGGGTCACGTGTGCCCCAGGGGGAAGGCCGGTTCCGGTCAGGTATTGCCTGCGTGTTGCACCTCACATGGCCGGTCCTGGACTCCGGGCCGTTTCCTTTGTCCATATCGGGGAGGACACGGAACGGGGTTTTGTGACCAAACCCCGGCGAGGCGAACACGGGTGTGCTGTTCTGGACCCGGTACACCCTTGTCTAAGGTGAGTGCAGGCGGCGCGACCCGCGCGCCCGACGCGGGTGATTGGAGTGACCGGATGGCTGAGGCGAGGCAACTCCGGGACTATGTGCCCGCGGACGCCCCAGAGGCCGCTACGGCGACCGCACCGAGGATCGACGTCGGAGAGCTCACCGGTGGGGTCACCGACCACACGGTGTGGAGTTGTGCGGGGAACCTGACCGCGGTCCGGTCCATCCGGGCCCGGGTACGCGAGTTCCTCACCAGGACCGGGCACGGAGAGGAGGCCCTGGACGACGCGGAGCTGGCCGTCAGCGAACTGGCCACCAACGCCCTGCTGCACTCGCGCTCGGGACAGAGCGGCGGGGTGATGACCCTGTTCATCCGCTCCGACTCCCAGCGGCTCCGCGTGGCCGTCGCCGACCAGGGTGATCGCGACCCGGCCGATTCCGAAAGCGGGCACACCCGCGAGGACGGCGACGACTTCGGGCGCGGCAAGTTCATCGTCGACAGCTGCGCCACGCGCAGCGGTGAGTACTGGAGCGAGGCCACCCACGTGGCCTGGTTCGAGATCGACGACGCCGGTGAGTCCGTGGTCGCCGAACCCGCTTAGAACGCTTTCCGTGCCGCCATTCACTCCGGGCGACACTGTGACTCCGGGCGACACTGTGACTCCGGACGGCTCTGTAACTCCGCACGGCTCTGGCGCTCGCCGCCCGGAGCCGCTCCGGCGAAACCCCGCCGGCCGTTGAGGTGTTCCGGTTTCCTAAAGAGCCCCGCCGGCGTGGGGGAAGCCGATCCTGGTGGGGAGGGGGTCGCACGCGACCGTCACCCGCCGTCCCTCCGGGGGAGGGCAGTCGTCGCCCGCCACCACACACGCCCCGGTCCACAGTGCCAGCGCCACCAGCGCCAGCCGGGTCGCCTCGTCCCCGGCCTCGCCCACCGCCACCACGTCCTCGGCGGTCAGAGCCAGCTCCTCGCGCAGTTCGGTGAACCGGGCCAGCAGATCGTTGTGGGTGTGCAGGGTGGTGAGGATGTCGTCGCCCGCGGGCTCGTAGCCCAGGTGTCCGTTGTCGAACAGTCCGCGCGCGGGGCTGTACCCGTTGCCGTCCGGGCTGGGCAGCAGGAGTTCCTTGAAGGGCGTCGTGCCCAGTGCGGACCCGAACGTGATCACCTGCCGGACCCGGGACCGCTCGGCCAGCTCCAGGGCCCTTCCGGCCAGTTCCTCACTGACCATGAGCAGTCGGGCGTCGGTCTCGGCCAGGGCCCGGCACTGCGTGCGCAGGTTGGATTCAGGGGAGACGGTCAGCGCGCGTCCACCGACGGCCATCACCGTGTAGGAGGCCAGGAAGCGGTCGGGGGAGACCGGGGCGAGTACGCCCACGACGTCCCCGAGGCACATTCCGCGGCGGCTCAGCCCGGCCGCGGCCTGCTCGACCGTGGCGGCGAAGGTGAGCGCGTCGGTCCGGCCGGACCGCCCGCGGATCGTCCCGCCGCGTCCGGGCCTGAGTCTGAGACGTTCACACAGCCCGCCGGTGAGTGAGCCGATCGGGTCGTCCCGACGCGGCAGGTGACGGCCGGGTCGTCCGGTTCCAGAAGTCAGCCCTACCCCCATGCGTTCCCCCACTCGAACAGTGTGCCTGCGGGCCCGCTGCCCGGGCTCGTCACGCCCCCTCCACGTGGCGAGCCCGGAAGCGCCGTGCCGGGCGTTCGTCGCGAGGGACCTCCCCAGGTCTTCCCCCGCGCCGGCGCGGTTACCCACCGGCCCCGAGAGCGTCCACGGAGCCGACGGCCCGACGGTCCCCCGGTGTTCGGCCCGGGTCCCGACGGCCGGTTCTGGGAGCGCTCAGACCCGGTCCGTGCGGTGCCAGGAGCCTGATGTCCCATGGCTTGAAGCCTAGCGTGTTCACAGCCAAATGCACATGCATCTTGCTATGCAGATGCATATGTAGATTCGTGGGCGCCCGGGGACTACACAACCCGCGCGGTGCCGCTGGGGGCCACCCGCGCGGACGGGTCGGACGGGGTTCAGGCCGTCCGGTGCCGCTCGATCCACGCGGTGATCTGTGTGCGCGAGTGGAAACCCATCTTCCGGTTGATGTTGGCGACGTGTCTGGCCGCCGTCGACGACGTGATGAACAGGGCCCGGGCGATCTCCGGGTTGCTCTTGCCCGTGCTCACCAGCAGCGCGATCTCCAGCTCGCGCCGGGTCAGCAGCTGCCGGGGGCTGGTCGACTCGGGGGAGGGCACCGGGGCGGGGGCGGACGCGCCCTTGGCGGCAGAGCTGTCCTTACGCCCGCGCCGTGCACCGGATCGCGAACCCGCGCCAGAACCCGTACCGGATCGCGAACCCGCACCCGAGCCGGAACCCGATCGTGAACCTGCACGTGTACTCGAACCCGGGCGGCGGCCCTCCTCGGCCAGCCGCCATGCCTCCCGGACCACCTCCGACTGGCCCAGCAGGTACCCCTGCTCCCACCAGCTCACCAGGTGACGGCGGCGCCGCCGGACCCGCTCCACGTCCACGAACGGCCACGGGGCACCCTGCACGGGCAGCCCGACCCGGGCGCGCAGCGCCGTCGCCGCCCCGGCCAGGCGGCAGGCGGGTTCGCGCAGCCCGGAACCGAACGCCACCCGGGCCAGCGACACCAGACTGCGGGCCGCTTCGGCGCGCTGCCCGCTGGTGTGGCTGATCAGCAGCCCTTCGCTCAGGTAGTCGTAGGCCTGGCTCGTGGAACCCTGTGCGTGCGCGACCCGCCCGATCCCGGCCAGGCATCGCGCCTCCTCGGCCACCGCGCCGATCATCCGCTGGGTGTCCAGCGCCTCCCGGTAACAGCGGTCGGCGGTCATCAGGTCGCCGTTGACCTCCGCGGCGCGGGCCTGTCCCAGCAGGACCACGCCCACCCCCCAGCGGTGGTCGATCCCGCGGAGCAGAGTCAGCGCCGCGTTGTAGTGCTGGTCGGCGGTGGGGTAGTCGCCCTGCTGGGCCACCAAAGCGGCCCGGGTGCCCAGGGCAATGGCCTCGCCCCACAGGTCACCGGCCTCACGGCACAGCCGCAGGGCCTCCTCGACCCGCACCGAAGCCCGGTCCAGGTTGCGTTCGCGTACCTCCACCAGCGCCAGCAGGTTCAGGACGGTGCGCACGAACACGTCGTCCCCGGCCTCACGGCACAGCCGCAGCCCTTCCTCGCCGGCGCTCACGGCCAGATCGTGGCCCCGCCGTACCCGCGCCAGCTGCGCCCGACCCACCAGGGCTCGCGCCCGGGAAGGCGCCTTGGCGGTCTCCTCCAGGGCCAGCAGCCGATCCATCCAGTGGGCGCCCTCGGAGTAGCTGTTGTGGCTCACCCAGTGCGCCACCAGGCTCACGCACAGCCGCAGCCCCGGCTCGGCCGCACCGCGCTGGTGCGCCCAGCGCAGCAGAGACCTGAGCGTGTCGTACTCGGCGATGACCCGTTGGCGCCCGGCGTCCCGCTCCGACCACGGCATCGACCGGCTCGACTCCAGCCGCTGCCCCAGAGCCTCGGCCAGCCGCAGCATGCGCTCCAGCAACCGTTCCTGGAAGAGCTCGGCCTCACCCGCCTCGACCAGCAACCCGTGCGCGAACAGCCGCACCGCCTCGGGCAGCCGGTAGCGCACCCGCCCCTCGAACTCGCCGGTCACCGTGATCAGCGACCGGTCCAGCAACGAGGTGAGCAGGTCGAGGATGCCCGACTCGGGCAGGGACTCGTCCGCGCACACCTGCTCGGCCAGCTCCAGGTCCCAGCCGCGGAACACCGAAAGACGGCGCAGCAGCACCCGCTCGGGTTCGGGCAGGGCCCGGTAGACGAAGTCCAGCACCAGAGGCAGCACCTGGCTACGTGAGACGGCCTGCCCCGGCCCGGGCTGGAGCGCGGGGGAGGCCAGGTGCGCGCGCAGCCCTTCGGTGAGCGCGTCGATGCCCTCGCCCGGGGCCCGCGCGCCCAGCACCTCGATGCCCAGCGGAACGCCCCCGGCCAGATCGCACAGGGTCGCCACGGCCTCCAGCTCCGCACCCGAAGCGGTGAACCTCGGGTCCCGGGACCTGGCCCGATCCAGGAACAGCCGCACCGACTCCGCGTCGGCCGGGTCCGGCGGCGGGGCGTTGCGCGCGGCCACCGGCAGCGCCATCGGTGGCACCCGCCACACCGTCCCGCCGGTCAGCCGTACCGGCAGCTCACTGGTGAGCAGTACCGACACCGCCGAGCATTCCGTGAGCAGGGCCTCCCCGACCTCGGTCACCTCGTCCGCGATGTGCTCGCACGAATCCAGCACCAGCAGCAGCCGACGGTCCCGCAGCGCCTCGGTCACGGTCGCCGCCAGGGGCAGGCCCGGTTCCTCGATCACACCCACGGCCTGGGTGATGCGCGCGTGAATCTCCAGCGTGGTGCGTACGTCGGTCAGGTCCGCGATCCACACCCCATCGGGGAAGGAGGCCGTGGACTGTTCGGCCACGCGCAGGGCCAGTCGCGTTTTGCCGATCCCGTCGGAGCCGCAGAGGGTCACGGACCGGCTGGAGCCGAGCAAGCGGAGCAGATCGCTCAGATCTCGCTCCCGGCCCACGAAACTGGTGCCTGGCCGGGGGAGATTGTGCCGCGCTGGCGCGGTCAAAGGTGCCATGGCCTTCACAAATAGGGGCTGTCAGGGGTGGTCTTGTCCGGGGGAAGCTCGGGGGCGGCGGGGGCGGACGTCATCGGGCTAGGCGGAGGTGGTTGGGCTTTCTGGTTTAGCGGGTGCACGCGCACTGTGCAAGTGCTCAGGGGCGAACGTGAGTCGTTCAGCCGGGTTCTCGCGGTGAAGCCCAGCCGGTCAACTGCGTCCTGGACGAAATCGAGAGTTTTCTGAAGATGTTCGCGATATGGCGCGCCGCGGTGGCCTGGCTGATAGTGAGCCGTTGGGCGATCTCCCGGTTGGACAGGCCGCGTTCGGCCAGAGTGGCGATCTCACGCTCTCTCGGAGTGAGCGCGTCCGCGCCGGTCAGCCGGGGCGTGGGCGGGCGGGGGAAGGCCAGGGCCCGATCACGCACCTGCTCCAAGGGCAGCGAGCGCCAGGCGCTCCACGCCTCGGTGGCCCGCCCCGACCCCACCCTGCGCTCCACCACTGACCGCAACCGGACGGTCTCCGCCGATGGCCGGTCCAGCTCGGCCCGCAGGCTCGCCGCCACCCCCGCCAGCGCGGCCGCGCGCGTGGGCTCCTCCTCGGCCAGGGCCAGCTCGGCCAGGGCCTCCAGCGCTCGCGCCACCGCGATCCGACGGCCGGACGTGAAACTCACCCGCAGGCACTGCGCCAGCGGCTCCCGCGCGGACAGGGTGTCCCGTTCGGCCAGATGGAGGCGACCCAGGTCCGCTGCGCACTGCGCGGCCAGCGGAGCCGAGGGCAGCTCACCGAAGACCTCCAGCGCCTCGGCGAACAGCTCCTGCGCCCGCTCGTGGTCGCCGGCCTCGGCCGCGATGGACCCCAGACCGTGCAGACATCGCGCCTCACCCCAGCGGTCGCCCAGGTCCCGGGCGGCTCGCGCGTTCTCCTCCAGGTGGGTGACGGCCTCCTCGGTGGCGCCTCGGCGCCGGGCCAGCTCGGCCAGCACACCCCGGGTGGTGCCCTCGGTCATCGGGTCACCGGCCTGGGCCGCCCACGCCAGGGCCCGCTCGGCCTGGCGCTCGCCGTCTTCCAGGGCACCGGTGCGCAGGGACAGGGTGGCCGACGTCGCCAGCGCCGAGGCGGCAGCGGTGGACTCACGGCAGGCCCGCGCGGCCTCCAGGGCACAGGCGGCCAGGGCACCGACCCTGGCCGCGGCGTCCACGTCCAGGCGTAGCTCCGCGTGCAGGGCCAGCGCCCGGGACCGCAGCGGCGGCGACTGCTCGTCGGGTTCGTGTGCCAGGACCTGCTCCAGGAGCCGACTGCCCTCGGCGGACAGGTCCCGCACCAGCCAGTAGGTCCGCAGCGCCACACACACTCGCAGGGCTTCGTCCACCCGACCCCGGGACAGCGCCCACGCCACGATCCGGGCGTGGTTCTCCCGGTGGTGGTCGTACATCCGCAGCCGGCCCAGGCGTTCCTCCCAGGTCTGCGGGACGGCGGCGCTCTTGGCCTCCTCCTCCAGCCGGTTGACGGAGAAGCGCAGGTACCGTTCCCAGCGCTCGTCGCCGTCCGAACCCAGCTGCTCGGCGGCGTAGACGCGCACCGTTTCGGTCAGGCGGTAGTGGGCGGTGCCGTCGATCTCCGAATCCAGCACCACCAGCGACTTGTCCATCAGGGAGAAGTGCAGGGACAGGATGTCGGCGGGGTCCACCCCCTCGCCCGAGCACACGTCCTCGGCGGCCTCCAGGTACCAGGTGGAGAACACCGAAAGTCGGTGCAGCAGCAGCCGTTCGGCATCGGAGAGCAGGTCGTGGCTCCACTCCAGCACCGCGCGCAGGGTGCGCTGGCGGGCCGGGAGGTTGCCGGTGCCGTCACTGGTCAGGAGCTGGAAGCGGTCGTCCAGGCGGCGCAGGATCTGCTGGACCGACAGCACCCGCACCCGGGCGGCGGCCAGCTCAATGGCCAGCGGCATGCCGTCGAGCATCCGGCAGATCTCCGCCACGTACCCGGAGTTCTCCCGGGTCATCTCGAACCCGGAGCGAGCCGCATGCGCGCGCGTGAGGAACAGGCGCACGGACTCGTAGCGCTGGGCGTCCCGCCGCGGGATCGGCGCCGGAACCGCCGCGTAGGGATCGGTGGGGGTGGGGCGAGCGGGCAGGGACAGCGGGGGCACCCGCCAGATGGTCTCCCCGAGCACGTGCAGCGGCTGGCGGCTGGTCACCAGGATCCGCACCCGGGGGCAGTCGCGCAGCACGGCCTGGCAGAGCTGGGCCATCGGTCCCACGGCGTGCTCACAGGTGTCCAGGAGCAGCAGCATGTGCTGGGTGCGCAGCGCCGTGATGACACCGTCCATCAGGCTCTTGGCGTCGCCGGTGGCCGCCTGCAGACCGGCGGCGACCGTGCGCAGCGCCTGCTCGTGGTCGGAGGCCTCGCTCAGGTCGATGAACCGCGCACCGTCCGGGAATCGGCGCAGCACGCGCTCGGCCAGGTGCAGGGCGAGTCTGGTCTTGCCGATCCCGCCGGTACCGGTCAGCGTGAGCATCCGGGACTCACCCATGATGCGGCTTAGGTCGACGATGTCGCGTTCACGGCCGACGAACTGGATGAACTCGCCGGCGGACAGGGGCAGGTTGTGGCGGGGAGGTGACATGGCCTCGATTACTAGGACACCGAAATCGGCCCGCGACGTACGCGCGGTACGTCACGGAGTACAGCCTGTACCAGTCTGGCACCCGGACCCACGAACTGTCTCGGGAATGGCCGGTTCCGGCACGGGAGGTCGCAAACCACCCCGTGCCGGACCAGAACCTGCTAAGGTCCGCCTGCTGAGTGAGGGCGCCGACAGGGTGCGTCAGCGTTGAAAGCCGCTGTCCTTCTAGGCGCCGGAACTGCAGGCCGAAGAAAACAGCTACAGCACGGTGCCCTGCGGGGTCCAGACGGCCGGGTCGGCCGGGCCCTGCTCGCCCTTGCCCATGTCCTTGACCTCGTGCTCCCCGCCCTGCTCGAACGGCGGAAACCACACGAAGGGGATGCCCTTCTTGGACGCGTACTGGATCTGCTTGCCGACCTTGGCTGTGGAGTGGAACACCTCGGTGTTGAAGCCGCGTTCGCGCAGCAGCTCACCGGTGCGCAGCGCCTCGGCGCGCTGCTCGGCCCCCGGGACCACCACCATCACGTCGGTGGGGCAGACCCGACCGGTCTCGATCTTGCCCTCGGTCACCAGCTTGGCGAAGATGCGGGTCAGACCGATGGAGATGCCCACGCCCGGCAGCCGCTTGCGGATGAACTGACCGGCGAGGTTCTCGTACCGGCCGCCCGCGCAGATGCTGCCGTAGTCGGGGTCGTCGTCGAAGGAGGCCTCGTAGACGGTGCCCGTGTAGTAGTCCAGGCCGCGCGCGATGGACAGGTCCGCGACCACGCTGCCCTCGGGCAGGTCGGCGAGGTCGTTCAGCACGAAGGCCAGCTCGTCCAAGCCCTCCTCCAGCAGCTCGGAGGCCACCCCGAGCTCCCGGACGTGCTCCACCACGTCCACGCCGGTGCCTTTGATCCGGGCCAGCGCCAGGCAGGGGTCGATCTGCTCGGCGCGCAGGCCCTCGTCCTGGAGGATCTCGCGCACGCCGTCGTCACCGATCTTGTGGAGCTTGTCCACGGCGCGGATCACCGCGATCGGGTCCTTGATGCCCAGGCCCTCGTAGAAGCCCTGGAGCACCTTGCGGTTGTTGACGTTGAGCGTCCAGGCCGGGATGTCCAGCCCGCTGAGCACCCGGTGCACGATCCGGGGCAGCTCGGCATCGAAGTGCAGGGGCACCGAGTCCACGTTGATGACGTCGATGTCGCACTGGGTGAACTCGCGGAAGCGGCCCTCCTGCGGGCGTTCCCCGCGCCAGACGCGCTGCATCTGGTAGCGCTTGAACGGGAAAGTCAGCTCATTGAAGTGCTGGGCCACGTACCGGGCGAAGGGCACGGTCAGGTCGAAGTGCAGACCGAGCTTGGCATCGGAGTCGTCCTTGGCATCGGCCTGGAGGCGGTTCAGGGTGTAGACCTCCTGGGAGGTCTCGCCCTTGGCCATCAACACGTCCAGGTTCTCCACGGAGGGGGTCTCCACGGACGCGAAGCCGAAGGACTCGAACCCGGCGCGGATATGGTCCAGCCAACGCTGCTCCACGGCCCGGACCTGTGGGGTCCACTCGGGGAAACCGCTGATGGGAGTGGGGCGGACGACGCGCTGATCGGACATGTGGGGTTCTCGGCTCCCTTGGGAGTGTTCGGCTTGCTTGTGGGAAAACAACCCCTCGACCCGTCTCGCGCGCGCACGCGCACACGGCAATTCAGTGATCGACGCCGTTCGGGGAGGGTGCCTGTCCATCCTACGCACCCGGAGCAGGGATGCCCCCACAACAACCGCCACCGGCCCACGTGGACGGTTGTGGGCCGGTGGGGCTGCGGAGCGCCAGTCGGGGGAGTACGGCCGGTCCGACGTCGAAGAGCGAGACGTCGGTGGTGGTCGTGCGCCCCAAGGCGCCGCCGAGGGCCCCGAGGTGGCCGCGTCCTCGTGCCAGGAGTCCGTTGCGACCGCGCTTAGGCGGGTGCCCTGTACTCCACCGTAGATGGCGGGGGCGGTGCCGGACAGGGATTAGCGCGGCCGAAAGCGGCCGAAAATGGCCGCTCACAATGTCGTAAAGTCGACCTTCCGGGGTACAGGAGTGTGCTTGTCTGACTACGGTCCGTTCGCCAAGACGGACTCCCTGCCACGAGGCGGACATCCCACCTCGGGGCGTCTTCGGCTGCGCGTCGCCCGAAAAGTGCGGAGTGGTCGGAGATGTGACCTCGTGCCCCACTGTGCCGAAACCCCGGATTCCAGCGCCGTCCGGTGTTAGGTTCCTGGTGCGGTCGTTCCCGCGGAGGCTCGGACCCGGGAGCACCGCGTCCCTCCAGACCGGGTCATGCGAGCCAACTGTCCGTGCAGGCCCGGCACTCTCGCTAGGACAAACTGTGATCCACTCAGCTAACAGCACGAACAACGTCCACGCACCCACCGAACTGTCCACCAAGATCATCATCGCCGGGGGCTTCGGGGTCGGAAAGACCACGTTCGTCGGGGCTGTGTCGGAGATTCCCCCGGTCCGCACCGAGGCCGCGGTGACCGCGGCCAGCGCTGGTGTGGACGACCTCTCGCACACCCCGGACAAGACCAGCACCACGGTGGCCATGGACTTCGGCCGGATCTCCCTGGACACCGACCTCACCCTGTTCCTGTTCGGCACCCCCGGCCAGCAGCGCTTCTGGTTCATGTGGGACGACCTGGTACGCGGGGCTCTGGGCGCGGTGATCCTCGCGGACACCCGGCGCCTGGAGGACACCTTCCAGGCCCTGGACTACTTCGAGCGCCAGTACCGCCTCCCCTTCGTCGTCGCGGTCAACGAGTTCGACCCCGAGAACGCCTACAGCGCCGAGGAACTGCGCGACGCCCTTGACCTCACCCCGGACGTCCCCGTCGTCTACTGCGACGCGCGCGACCGCAAGTCCGTGGTCCGTGTCTTGGTCACCCTGGTCAAGCACGCGATGGCCGTGGAAGCACGCCAGCGCACCCACCGCACCCAGCCCACTCAGCGGACCCAGCTCGTCACCTGACCCGACCCCGCAGAACCGGCATGAACCCCTTCCCCCCAGGGGATTTCGTCCGATTAGTACGTACTAACGATCACCCGAGGGGAACCATTCGGTTGTGTCCGGCGTTACCCTGGCGTGGTGTTCGGACGAATGGCAGAAAGCGTCCGCCGCCTACTGGGCAAGCCCGGTGCGGTGGACCTGCGGCCCTATACCAAGCTCCTGCCGGCGATCGAGGCCGAAGAGGAGGGCCTGCGAGAACTCAGCGACGAGGAGCTGACGGAGAAGGCCATCGACCTCGGCTACGCCGAGCTCCCCTACTCCCACAGCGACCTCGTGAGTCTGTGCGCGGTCGGCCGAGAGGCCGCCCGGCGCACCCTCGACGAGCGCCCCTTCGACGTGCAGCTGCTCGGTGTGATGGCCCTGCTCGACGGCCACGTGGCCGAGATGGCCACCGGTGAGGGCAAGACCCTCGCCGGTACCCTCGCCGCCGCCGGGTTCGCCTTGCGCGGCAAGCGCGTGCACGTGCTCAGCGTTAACGACTACCTCGCCCGGCGCGACGCCGAGTGGATGCGTCCCCTCTACACGATGCTCGGGGTGACCGTCGGCTCCATTAGCGAGGAGGCCACCGTCGCCGAGCGCAAGGACGCCTACGACTGCGACGTCACCTACGCGGCCGTCAGCGAGCTCGGCTTCGACGTCCTGCGCGACCGCATGGTCACCGACATCGACGACCGGGTGGTCCCCGAACCCCACGTGGCCATCATCGACGAGGCGGACTCCGTTCTGGTCGACGAGGCCCGTGTGCCGCTGGTCCTGGCCGGTGCCGCCGAGGCTGTTCCCGCCGACGTCGAAATGGCCGACGTCGTGCGCGTGCTCAAGCCGCGCCTGCACTACGAGATCGACGGCGAGGGACGCAACGTCCAGCTCACCGACGCCGGGATCGACGCGGTCGAGAAGGCCCTGGACGGGGTCGACCTGTACTCCGAGGACGACACCTCGGTCCTGCCGCAGGTCAACCTCGCCCTGCACGCCCAGGTGCTGCTCCAGCGCGACGTCCACTATGTGGTGCGCGACGGCGAGGTGCGGCTCATTAACGAGTCGCGCGGGCGTATCGCCCTGCTCCAGCGCTGGCCGGACGGCCTCCAGGCCGCGGTCGAGGCCAAGGAGAAGGTGGCGGTCAGCGAGACCGGCGAGGTCCTGGACTCCATCACCGTCCAGTCCCTGGTCCTGCGCTACCCCACCCTCGCCGGCATGACCGGTACTGCGATGAGCGTCGCCGAGCAGTTGCGTGAGTTCTACGAGCTCGAGGTCGCGGTCGTCCCCTCCAACAAGCCGAACATCCGAGAGGACCACGGTACGCGCCTGTACGCCACGCGCGAGGAGAAGGAGGACGCCCTGGTCGAGAAGGTGGAGGAGGTCCACAAGAGCGGGCGCCCGATCCTCATCGGCACCCAGGACGTGGCCGAGTCCGAGCTCCTGGCCGACCGGCTGCGCGAGGCCGGGCTGGAGAGCGTGGTCCTCAACGCCAAGAACGACGCGGACGAGGCCTCCATCATCGCCGAGGCCGGCACCTACGGCGCGATCACCGTCTCCACCCAGATGGCCGGACGCGGTACGGACATCCGGCTGGGCGGCAGTGACATGGCCGACCGCGAACGCGTGGTCGAGACCGGCGGTCTGTACGTCATGGGCTTCGGCCGCTACCCCAGCAGCCGTCTGGACGGCCAGCTGCGCGGACGCGCCGGGCGTCAGGGCGACCCCGGCGACTCCATCTTCTTCGTCAGCATGGACGACGACCTGCTGGTGAACCACGCCCCCGAGACCACCGGCTACCAGACCACGGCCGAGGGCGAGATCACCGACGAGGGCTGGCTTGCCATGGTCGGTCACGCCCAGCGGGTCTCCGAGGGCCAGCTGCTGGAGGTGCACCGCAACACCTGGCGTTACAACAAGCTCATCGACGTGCAGCGCGAGGTGGTCCTGGAACACCGCGAGCTGGTGCTCACCGGCGGGCAGGGCGACCGGCACGTCAAGGCGGACCGTAAGGAGCGCCACGAGGAGCTGGTGGAGGAGCTGGAGGCCGAGGAGGTTGCCAAGGCCGCCAAGCTGATCACCCTCTACCACCTGGACCGCGGCTGGACCGACCACAACGCGTTCCTGTCGGAGCTGCGCGAGGGCATCCACCTGAGGTTCCTGGGCCGCCGCGACCCCCTCGACGAGTTCAACCGCGAGGCGGTCCCGGTCTTCAAGGGCTTCCTGGACGACGCGCGCTCCCGTGCGGCCGAGAGCTTTGAGGAGCTCGAAGTGGTCGACGGCGAGCTTGACGTGAGCTCGGTCGGGGTCAAACGTCCGTCGATGACCTGGACCTACATGGTGCACGACCACCCATTCAGCTCGGCCCTGGAGACGCTCGTAGGCCGGCTCAAGGGCGGCCGGGGCACGTCGAGCGGCGACTGATAATTCGCTGAACCGCGACTTGCGCGGGTCGGGACTAAAGTCCCGGCCCGCGCATTACTTTTGTCGGCTAGTCTGCTCAAAACGCTAATCTTACCCGCCGGTTCCCTGTCCAATTAGGTTGCGCGGGTTAATATGGATGCGTTTACAATGGAATTCGAGACGGTTGGGACTGAATCCACGGTGGTCCACGAGATCGGCGCGCAGGAGAAGATCAGTTACGGTCGCAACGACCGCTTCGCGGGCGGACCCGTTGGCGGAGGGAGCTTCTGGACCGACGACGACGGTCAGCCGGTGGCCAAGATCGGCGGTCCGAAAGACTGGCGCCCCACGCCCATGATCGATGTCCGGGTGGGTGATGTGTTCAGCGTCGGCGGCCAGGTGTGGCGGGTTACGGATATCGTTGACGCAGATTCGCCCGGTGCGTATCTGCTGGCTACCCGGATTAGCTGAACTCCCTCCCCGGTGTTGATCCCGGGGAGGATTTGTGTTGGGCCCTCGCTGGAATTGCAACCCCCTGCAACCTTTCCCCTGGTTGTGGCGGAGCGTTTCCTGTTTCGGTTTTCCGGCGAGGGCCTTCTTGTTTGCCCCTTTTTCTTGCTGGTTCTTTCCGGGCTGTTCTCGCCCGCCCGCCGTGACCTGCCCTAATGGGAGCTACGGTGCGGTGGCGCTGCGTCACCGCAGGCCAAAAGGGGTGACGCTGGTCTCGCTCAGGGTGAATCGAGACATTCCGGTTATCTGAAGGGGGGTGTTCGCGTTACCGGTGCCTCGTTAACGTCTGTGGTGCATGGTGCGCCCCGAAGTGTGTGGGAGGGTCCTTCGTCCACCTGGGGTACGGGTTGTCGCGCCTGGTCGCTGCCGGTCCCAGGGGCTGTCCCCCGCCCCTGGGCCTGGCTGGCCCCTCTCTCCGGGCCCCTTCTCCGTCACTCCGGGGCCCTTCTTGCTCTCCCCGGTCCCTCTTGTCGAGTCGCTCCGTGCGCCGCTCCGCGCACCGGGCGGCTTTCTCGTTGCGCCGCTTCCCCGGCAGTCCCGCGGGAGTAGATCCTGTTACAGAAGATCTTGCTGTCCTGGATCGACTGGTTTCTCAGGATGGGAGGGCTTTCTTCGGAAAACCGAGTGGCGCTCGGGTCTTGCGATAGAACACGTTCCAGTATTAGCCTCTGGGTATGCCTTGCCCGGTGAGGGCACCCAACAGTTCGGTCGTGGGGTGTCACTGGCGGCAGGCGAACCGAAGGACCGTCGCCCGTCGAAGTCGGATCGCGCCCCGACTTCGGCGAGCGACGTCCGTTTTTGCGGCTTTCCCCGGTGTCCGCGTGGGTCCCGCGAGGTCCGGCGGCTAGCTGATCAGTCGGGCGATCTCGCCGAAGGTCGGGCAGGGCCAGGGCAGCTGACAGCCCCGGCAGCGGTGCTCGTTCTCCTCGCCGGGGCTGTGTAGATGGAGGAGGTCCGCGCAGACGCTCGCGAGGGTGGACACCTCGTTGCGGGCGTTGGCGTAGAAGGCGACGTCGTTGATGCGGGCCAGGGCGCTGTCGGAAGGGGCCTCGGGTAGGCCCACGGTATCCGGATCCCAGGGCACCGCCCGGTCGGATCGCTCCAGGATCTGCTGCACGCACTGAAGCAGCCTCGCGTGTTCGGAGAGGCGTCCCCTCCGTGTCGCTGGTTTCGTGAACGGCGGCATCGCTGATCTCCCCCAACGGGCGGATACGCAGCGGCTCATCCCGTCAGGGAAAGCGCTGTGACTAAGAGTACACATATCGTCGCCGAATGTCGCGGAGTGTGGGTTGTGGTCTGTCCCCAACAAGAGGTACGGGCTGCCCCCAAGGGGAGGGACAGCCCGTTGGCCTACGGCGGGGGACCGGTCACGGAGACGGGGTCCCCAGCCGGGGGCGGATCAGCCGCAGCTGGCACCACAGCCGCAGGCGTTGCCTTCCTGGCAGCCGCAGGTGCAGTTCGAGCCGCAGTTGCAGCCGTGCTGGGGCGGTGTTCTGGTCAGGGGGTCGAGCACGGTCCCTCCTCAGGGTCGGTGGCGTACCCGTGCGCGATCACGCCAGGGCTTCCGGACGGAAGGTGGCGCCACGAGTACGTTTCCCGCCACAGGAGGTGCCCGTTGTCCGGCTTTCCCAATCAGGGACGGGAACCTTACCCTCCTGTTACCCAAGGCGGGCGGGTCGGGACCCTGCGCGACACACCCGGCTGACCACCGCTTTCACCACCGGAGTCAGGCGAAGAAGCTCGCTGATGCCGCGGGTCGGCGGGTCATTCGGTAGAGCCAAACCTGACCGATGAGCATGACCGGAACCGCGGGTAGCAGCATCGACCACACGAACACCCCGGTCGTGCCGGGAATGTCCGCCGTCGGCAGCTGCGCGCACAGCGCCACCAGCAGCCCGGGAACGGCGATCGCCAGCGCCGAGGTGTGCCGGGACAGCATCGGCCCGGTCAGTCCGCTGGTCGCGCCCAGGACAGCCAGCAGGACGGTCACCAGCAGCACCGCGACCCCGGGTTCGGCCAGCACGAGACCGTCCGAACCACCAGAGCCCGCACCGCCAGAACCCGTTCCGGTAGCTGCGACGGCCGCGGTCACCGCGACGGCGCCCAGGGCCACCCGCGCCAGCGTCCGGGTCGCCCGGGCGGCCGCGTCTGCGCTCTCAGCCCCGCTCTCGGCATCGTCGGGCCCCACCAGACGTTCCGCGCCGAAGGCCGCACCGCGCAGCGCGAACAGCGAGACCACCGCGGCCGCGCCCAGAACGGTGAAGAGGTTCAGGGGTGCTCCGCCGCCGAGCAGACCGGCCAGCGCCAGCCCCCAGCAGACGGCCAGCGTCCAGCTACCCGCCACGATCGCGGTGTCACAGGTGAACCGCCACCGCGCGCTGTCCACCCGGCCCCGGAACCACAGCCCCGCGTCCCGGAACAGCCACCCGGCTGTCAGCACGACGAGCACCGGCCACAGGGCGCCGATCACGTGGTGCTCCAACACGGGGAAGAGCCCGGCCATCACCCCGAGCGCGGCGACGAGCCACACCTCGGAGGCCAGGAAGTAGGGGGCGATCGCGGCCACCACCCGGCGGCGTTCGGCGGGGGTGCGCGCCACGTGCGGCATGAGCATGCCCAGGCCGATGTCGGACCCGGCCAGGACCAGGTAGCCCACCACGAACAGGGCCAGGAGCACGGCGGACGGCGATGATGCGGACAGGAGGTCCATGATGATGGTTGTTTCCCTCTGACACTCAGATTCTCGGAGACTGGGACTCTCAGAACGTGTGCACGGGCTCACGGGTCTCCCGGGACTCCTCCTCGCGGCGCTCCGCCAGAGGGCCTCCCCCGGGGCCCAGCCGGGCGAAGCGGACCAGCAGCCAGTAAGTCACGGCTGCCAGGGCGGCGAAGGCGACGGTGAACAGGGTGAAGGAGACCAGGGCCGCGCCCGGCGACATGGGTGTCACGGCGTCCGCGGTGGTCAGATGGTGCACCACCACCCAGGGCTGGCGGTTGGTCTCCCGATAGATCCAGCCGCCGACACTCGCCAGGTAGGGCATGAACGGGGAAAACAGGAGCACGGCCAGCCCCCACCGGCCGGGCCGGAACCAGGCGGGGGCCAGGGCGCTCAGGGACCCGGGCCCGGGCAGGTTCCCGAACCGGTTCGGGAACCACCGGCGCGGGTCCAGCAGGCCCGCGTACTGGGCCACGAGCATGACCGGCCCCAGGAAGAACATCACTCCCCAGGCGGTCATCATCACGACGTCACCGGTCACGTTGGCCGCGGTCACGAACGAGCTCTGCCCGGCGCTTTCGATCGCCTCGATCTCCCCGGCGGTGTAGGTCAGCCCGCTGGTGGGCGGGTCCTGGCCGAAGATCTGGAACTGCGCGCCGCCGAAACTCACCACGACGAGCGGCATCACGGTCATGGTCACGGCCGCGAATCGCATCCCGCGCCGGAAGATCCCGTGCGGGTCGTCTCCGCGCAGCAGGTGGTAGGCGCTGACGGCAGCCACGACCAGGGCCCCGACCAACAGGGCGCTGCTGGTCACGTGCAGGAAGGCGAACACCGCGGCCGGGTTGGTCATCAGGGCAGCCGGGTCCGTCAGGTGCGCGACCCCGTCCACCATCTCGAACCCCACCGGGTGGCGCAGGAAACCGTTGGAGACCAGCACCCACCATGCCGACGAGTACGCCGTCACGGTCACCACCACGAAGCAGAGCAGGTGCGCCCAGCGGCCCATCCGGTCCCAACCGAAGATCCACAGCCCGAGGAACGTGGACTCGATGAAGAACGCCGTCATCGTCTCGATTGCCAGCGGTGCGGCGAAGGTGTATCCGAACGTCTCGTGCAGACCGCTCCAGTTCAGCGCGAGCTGGAGCTCCATCACGAGACCGGACAGCACCCCCATGCCGTAGTTGACCAGGTACAGGCCGCCCCAGAAGCGCACGGAGAGCATCCGCGACCGGTCGCCGCGCAGTACCGCTACCAACTGCGTCCCGAGGATGTAGGGCGCGAGCCCGAGTGTGAGTGCGACGAACATGTAGTGGGTGGCGGCGGTCAGCGCGAACTGGAGCCGTGCCAGTACGAGCGGGTCTTCCAACATCGGGTGGCCTCTGTGGTCGGCGGTGGGGACACGGAACAGCATCCGCCGACGGTCGGGCCCGCCACATCGTCTCCGGGGCGGCACCTGGGGCACACCGAGGGAGGTACGCCGCGCGCGCTCCTACTCCCGTAGGTTTACGGGCCGACCCCGACCCGAACTCAGGGCCCCCCGAGGCCGCGGCCGCCCGTGTCCATCGCCCGCTACTCGCCGCGCGACCAGCCCGGGGTCACCAACGCGCTCTCGTAGGCGATCACCACGAGCTGGGCCCGGTCGCGCACACCCAGCTTCACCATCGCGCGGCTGACATGCGTCTTGGCCGTGGCCGGACTGAGCACCAGCTCCCGGGCGATCTCCTCGTTGGACAGCCCGCGGCCGACCAGAGCCATGACCTCGCGTTCGCGGTCGGTCAGCCTGTTCAGGCGCGTGTCCGGGGCCGGGGAACTGGCCGGTCGCCGCGCGAAGTCGGCGATCAGCCGCTGGGTGACACCGGGGGAGAGCAGCGCCTCGCCCCCGTGCACCACCCGCACCGCCTGTAGCAGGTCGCGCGGTTCGGTGTCCTTGACCAGGAAGCCGCTGGCACCGCCGCGCAGCGCCTCGAAGATGTACTCGTCCAGATCGAACGTGGTGAGGATGACGACCCGCGTCCGCTCCAGTGTGGGGTCGGCGACAATACGCCCGGTGGCGTCCAACCCGTCCACACCCGGCATCCGGATGTCCATGAGCACTACGTCTGGGCGCTCGGCACGCGTCAGCCGGACCGCCTCCGCACCGTCAGCGGCCTCCGCCACCACCTCGATGTCGGGTGCGCTGTCCAGCAGGGCGCGAAACCCTGCCCGCACCAGCGCCTGGTCGTCGGCGAGCAGCACCCGGATCACCCTGGTTCTCCCTGTCCTCTCGCGGGGCCGCCGTCCACCGGAAGTCTCACCCGCACCCGGAATCCTCCCCCCTCCACGGGTTCGGCGTCCACCGTTCCGCCGATCAGCGCGGCCCGCTCACCCATCCCGATGATGCCGTTGCCCGGAGCGGGCGGGCCCACGGTCCCGCGGCCGTCGTCGGTGACCTCCACGAGCAGCTCCGAGAGCCCGTAGTCGATCCGCGCCCACGCCCGGTCCGCGCCCGAGTGCCGGACCACGTTGGTCAGTGCCTCCTGCACGGCTCGATAGGCCACCCCTTCGACCCCCACCGCCAGCCGCCTCTCCTGCCCGGTGACCCGCAGCTCCACCGCCACCCCGGCCCCGCGCGCGCCCTCCACCAGGTCCGGGACCCGCTCCAGGCCCGGGACCGGAGCGCGGGGCGCGGACTCGTCCACCGCACGCAGTACTCCCAGCATGGCTCTGAGCTCGGTCAGAGTGTCCTTGCTGGTCTGCTTGATGGTGGACAGCGCCTCGGCGGCCCGCTCCGGTTGGGACTCCATCAGGTACAGCGCCGTCCCGGCCTGCACGTTGATCAGCGAGATGTTGTGCGCGACGGTGTCGTGCACGTCGCGTGCGAGCCGTAGCCGTTCGTCGGAGGCCCTGCGCAGCAGCTCCTCCTCCCTGGTCCGGGCACTCTCTTCCTCCCGCTCCCGGTCCGCCCGCCGGTAGACGTCGCGCCACCGGAGGATCTCGGCCACGCACAACAGCACGATGATCCAGGCCAGTGTGGCCATGGTGTCGGCGCGCAGTCCGCCGCCGGTCAGCAGTCCGTACACGTTGAGCAGGACGAACAGCCCGGGTCCCAGCAGCCACCCGAAGATCCGGTATCCCCAACGCACCAGGGTGTAGAGCATCACGAGCGCGCTCAGCATCACCACGCCGTCGGGGAAGGCCAACGGGTAGTAGACGGTGGCGGCGACCACTGTGATCAGCGCGACCGTGCACGGGAAGGCGGTCCGCCACAGGACCGGCAGGCAGGCGGTCAGGATGAGCGCGTACCCCCAGGGCCAGGCGGGCCTGTCCTCCGGGAGCGGGCCGAACACCTCGATCAGCGCGGTACTGCCCGCAGACAGCAACAGCAGGCCCAGGGCGAGCCAGAGGTCGACGCGGGTGGGACGAGGGACACGTGAGAGTAGTGCTGCCACGATCCCGACACTACGGCTGCCGCGTCCGGGACGGCGTCCCCCTCAGGGCGACGCTTCGGGGCCGGTGCTACTCCGCGGGGAGTAGTGGCCCCGGGGGGCGGGCCCGCTGGAAACTGGGCCCGCTAGAAGATGTCGGTCGGCGGCGCGGGGGAGTCCTCGGCGTCCGCGTCGTGCACGGGGGAGTGGCCGGAGACGAACCGGTCCAGGTCCTCGCCCGCCACCAACCGCGCCATCTCCGGGTCCCGGTGCGCCAACCGCCCCAGCTCCTCCTCGGGCAACGGCCGGTGCCCCGCGACCAGCACCAGGTTGCCGAACCGGCGGCCGCGCAGGATTCCCGGCTCCGCGGTCATCACCACGTGCGGCAGTACCGAACGCACCGTGGCCACCTGGGCGCGCGTGTGCTTCAGGGCGTACCCGTCCCCGACGTTGACCACCAGGAAGCCGCCCGGCCGCAGCACCCGCGCGGCCTCGGCGTAGAACTCCACCGAGGTCAGCCGGGCCGGGGTGCGCGCCCCCGCGAAGACGTCGGACACGATCAGGTCCGCGCTCGACTCGTGCCGGGCCGCGATCCACTCCCGCGCGTCCCCGATCCCCACCCGCAGCTGCGCCCTGCGGTCCCACGGCAGCCGCCGCCGGACCGTCTCCACCAGCGCCGCGTCCACGTCCACCGCCCGCTGACGCGAACCCGGGCGGCTGTGCGCCACGTACCGTGCCACCGTCAGCGCACCCGCGCCCAGGTGCATCGCCTCGACCGGCTCACCCCCGGGCGCCACCAGGTCGGCCGCGTGCGCGATCCGCCGCACGTACGAGAAGTCCAGGTAACCGGGGTCGGACAGGTCCACATGGGACTGCGGGGTGCCCTCGACCAACAGGAACCACGAGTTCGGCCGGTCCGCGTCCGCGAGCAGGTCGACCCCGGGCACCGCCGAGATCTCCTCCTCGGCCTCGACCCTGTCACGCACACGTCTGCCCATGCCCCCGCCTCACTCCCGGAAAATCCCTCCAACGTTAGGCGCTGCTGGCACTAGTCGGAAACGGGCGCGCGAACGCCCTCCCGGGAGCGCTAGCCTGGGTTTCCCCAGATCCATCACATCTATCTACCCGCGCCCCTCTGGGCGCGATCACCGAGGAGTGGCCGTGCTACTGCGGATGTCGAACCTGTTCCTGCGCACCCTGCGTGAGGACCCGGCGGACGCCGAGGTGCCGAGCCACAAGCTGCTCGTCCGCGCCGGCTACGTCCGCCGCGCCGCCCCCGGCATCTACACCTGGCTGCCCCTGGGCAAGATGGTCCTGGAGAACGTCTCCCGCGTGGTGCGCGAGGAGATGAACGCCATGGGCGGCCAGGAGGTCCTCCTGCCCGCGCTGCTGCCCAAGGAGTACTACGAGGCGTCCGGCCGCTGGGAAGAGTACGGCGACACCCTCTTCCGCCTCAAGGACCGCAAGGGCGCCGACTACCTGCTCGGCCCCACCCACGAGGAGCTCTTCACCCTCCTGGTCAAGGGCGAGTACTCGTCCTACAAGGACTTCCCGGTCGTGCTCTACCAGATCCAGGAGAAGTTCCGCGACGAGGCCCGCCCCCGCGCCGGTGTGCTCCGCGGCCGCGAGTTCCACATGAAGGACTCCTACTCCTTCGACATCGACGACGAGGGCCTCCAGGAGGCCTACGACAAGCACCGGGCCGCCTACATCCGGATCTTCGACCGGCTGGGCCTGGAGTACGTCATCGTCTCCGCCACCTCCGGCGCCATGGGCGGTTCGGCCTCCGAGGAGTTCCTGGCCGTCGCCCCCACCGGCGAGGACACCTTCGTGCGCAGCACGGAGTCCGACTACGCCGCCAACGTCGAGGCCGTGAAGACCCCGGCTCCCGCCGAGCTGCCGGTCGAGGGACTGCCCGAGGCGCAGGTGCACCACACCCCGGACACCGCTACCATCCAGACCCTCGTTGCCTATCTGAACAACACAGTTCTGAACAACGCCGGGCCGGGCCGTGACGCTTTCACCGAGGCCGACACCCTCAAGAACGTCCTGGTCAAGACCCGCGCCCCGGGCAGCAAGGACTGGGAGCTCCTCGCCATCGGCCTGCCCGGCGACCGCGAGGTCGACTTCAAGCGCCTCGAAGCCGCCCTGGAGCCCACCGAGGTCGCCCTCCTGGAGGAGGCGGACTTCGCCGCCAACCCCTTCCTCGCCAAGGGCTACATCGGCCCCAAGGCCCTGCTGGACAACAAGGTCCGCTACCTCGTCGACCCGCGCGTGGTCACCGGCACCGCCTGGGTGACCGGCGCCGACAAGACCGACCACCACGTCATCGACCTCGTGGCCGGACGCGACTTCACCCCGGACGGCACCATCGACGTCGCCGAGGTGCGCGACGGCGACGCCTCGCCCGACGGCCAGGGCACCCTGTACACCGCGCGCGGCATCGAGATCGGGCACATCTTCCAGCTCGGCCGCAAGTACGCGGACGCCTTCAAGCTGGACGCCCTCGGCCCGGACGGCAAGCCCAAGCGCATCACCATGGGCTCGTACGGCATCGGCGTCTCCCGCGCCGTCGCCTCGGTCGTGGAGCAGTCGCACGACGACAAGGGCATCATCTGGCCGCGCGAGATCTCGCCCGCCGACGTGCACGTGGTCGGCACCGGCAAGGGCGGCGAGGTCGAGGAGGCCCTGCGCATCGGCGGCGAGCTGGAGGCCCGCGGCCTGCGCGTGCTGGTCGACGACCGCAAGGCGGCCCCCGGCGTGAAGTTCAACGACGCCGAGCTGCTGGGCATCCCCACCGTGGTCATCGTCGGCCGCGGCCTCAAGGACGGCCTGGTCGAGCTGCGCGACCGCCGCTCCGGCGAGCGCTCCGACGTCCCGGTCGGCGAGATCGTCGACCGCACCGTCGCCGCCTGCAGCGAGTAGCGATGAGCGAGTAGACACCGCGAAGGAGCGGCGGCCCGGGACCCGGACCGCCGCTCCTTTCGCGTTCGGGGTCAGGCTTGGTCGAACCCCGGCAGGGAGTCCAGCTCGGAGCCCCACACCAGGGCCCGCACCGTCGCCTCCTGGAGGATCCGCGCCGCCGTGATCCGCAGGTCCGTGTCGGCCGAGGCGCTCAGCCACAGGCAGGCGCTCATCGTCGTCTCCTCCAGGCCTGCGGCGAAGGCGTCCATGTCGTCACCGCCGCGCCCTTCCGGCAGCGGGTAGGAAGCCAGCGCGGGCGGGGGATCGATGCCGCGTTCCACCGCGGCCGCGTGCAGGGCGTCCCGCAGCGCCTTGTGCTCGTAGGCCGCCGCCGAGGCGCGCTCCCGCCGGGGCTGGTCACCGGCGGCGCCGCCGACGAACTCGAACCCGTACACGGCGGCGTGCTCGGCGCTCAGGGCCTCCGCCAGCGCCGCCGCAGTGGGGTCCTCGGCCTCCGCGGGGGTGGGGCTCTCGGTCACCTGACTACCTGCCTTCACGTACTTGGGTGGTTCGGTCGCGGGGCGCTGCGCCAGCGCTCAGCGCTGAGGCTCAGGCCCGGGCGAGCAGGTGTGCGTGTCCGGCCTCGCACGCGCCGATCCCGCTGATCAACTGGGCCAGACCCGGGTCGGCGACCGCCGCTGCCTGGTCGAGCCTGGCGCTGGTGGCCGCGGCGGCCAGCGCCCGCAGCCCCGCCACGTCGAGTACGGCGTCCAACGCCGGGTCCTCCTGCGGGGTCACCGGTTCGCCGTCCTCGCCGTCTCCGGCGCCCTCGACGTCATCAGGGTCCGCGTCGTAGGCGCCCACCTCCTCCGGGAGCGCGTCGAGCAGCGCGTCCAGATGGGTCACGTGGTGCTCCCACAGCTGTTCCAGGAGTTCGGCGGGGCCGGTGCCCCGTTCCAGCGCGGCCTCGTAGCGCACCACCATCCGCTCCTTCTCGCGGATGAGCGAGCGCAGCACGGACACGTCCGGGGTCACGTCGAAGGGGTACCAGTCGGCCGTGCCGCAACCGCCTGCTCCGACAGCGACACCCGTCACAGCCACACCCGTCACCGTCAGGCCCAGCACCGTGCGGCGGCTGACATCCCCTTGGCCCACGCGCCCTCCTCCCGTGCCCCGCGGCTCGGCGCGGCGTCGACAGGACCGCCGTCAGCGGCGGTCAGACCCCATCTTTCCACGGGCGGCGGCGGGCCCGGGCCGCACCGGTACCCCCTGCCAGGACGGTGATCCAGCCATGCGGCGGACCGAGCGCGACGCGCCCCGCCCGCGCGGACCGACCTGGGGGACGCTCAGGTGTGGATACCCTTGCACCACAACCGCCGTCGCACGCGACGTGCGGTGCTCGTGTGTCTCTACGGCACAGCGTCTCCAAGACACTGGGCCTTCGAGACACAGAGCGAATTCGCCGCAGACTACGTACAGAGCTGGACCGCCCCGTTCAACGGCACACGGCCGAGCGGGCGGGATTTCGCCGTTTGAGGGGCTAACACGCATGGGAGCGCAGGCGCGCAACGAGCGCATCGCCGAGCTGCTGGAGCCGGTACTGGCCGAGGCCGGACTGGACCTGGAGGCTGTCGAGCTGACACCCGCGGGCAAGCGACGGGTGCTGCGCGTGGTCGTGGACTCCGACAACGGGGTCGACCTGGACACCGTCGGAGAGATCAGCCAGGCCGTCAACGACAGCCTGGACGCCTCCGACGTCATGGGCGAACAGCCCTACGTCCTCGAGGTCACCTCCCCCGGAGTGGATCGTCCGCTGACCCTGCCTCGCCACTGGAGGCGCTCCCAGGGCCGATTGGTGAAGGTCTCCCTCGTCGAGGGCGGCGACCTCACCGGTCGCGTCACCGAGTCCGACGACCAGGGCGTGACCCTGGACGTCAAGGGACGGCCCCGAACCCTGGCCTACGACTCGATCGCCAAGGCCAAGGTCCAGGTGGAATTCCGTCGCGCCGACGACGCCGACGCGGCGGACTAGAGGGGGAGCCCCGTGGATATTGACATGAGCGTCCTGCGCAGCCTTGAGCGCGAGAAGGACATTGCCGTCGAGCTGGTGGCCAAGGCCATCGAGGACGCGCTGCTGATCGCCTACCACCGCGAAGAGGGCCCCGACAAGAAGGCGCGCGTGGAGCTGAACCGCTCCACCGGCCACGTGATCGTCTGGGTCTCGGAGACCGACGAGGAGGGCGAGATCGTCGGCGAGTTCGACGGCACGCCCACCGGCTTCGGCCGCATCGCGACCTCCACCGCCAAGCAGGTCATCCTCCAGCGTCTGCGCGACGCCGAGGACGAGCTGACCCTGGGCGAGTTCGCCGGTCGCGAGCACGACATCGTCTCCGGCATCATCCAGCAGGGCAAGGACCCGCGGAACGTGCTGGTCGACCTCGGCAAGCTCGAGGCGATCCTGCCCCCGCAGGAGCAGGTCCCCACCGAGACCTACACCCACGGCGAGCGCCTGCGCGCCTACGTGGTGCAGGTCCGCAAGGGCCACCGCGGTCCCTCGGTGACCCTCTCGCGCACCCACCCCAACCTGGTGCGCAAGCTCTTCGAGCTGGAGGTCCCCGAGATCGCCGACAACACCGTCGACATCGCGGCGATCGCCCGTGAGGCCGGCCACCGCACCAAGATGGCGGTCCGTTCCAACCGCGGCGGCGTCAACGCCAAGGGTGCCTGCATCGGCCCGCTCGGCAGCCGCGTCCGCAACGTCATGGCCGAACTCCACGGAGAGAAGATCGACATCGTCGACTACTCCGAGGACCCCGCCGTGTTCGTCGCTAACGCGCTGTCCCCGGCCCGGGTCAACTCCGTGGAAATCCTTGACATGGCCGCCCGGGTCGCGCGCGTGGTTGTGCCCGACTACCAGCAGTCGCTGGCGATCGGTAAGGAGGGCCAGAACGCCCGCCTCGCCGCGCGCCTCACCGGCTGGCGCATCGACATCCGCTCCGACGCCGAGCCCGCGCAGGCCTCCGAGGAGGGCGCCGAGGGCATCGGTCAGGGGGATGACGACGCCCCTTCGGCCGGTTAATCGGGTCGCAGGCATGTCCCGACGCGATAAGGTGGCCGGAGACGGTCCTGACCGTCCCGTGCGAACGTGCGTGGGGTGCCGGTCTCGGACAGTCCAGTCCGACCTCGTGCGGCTGGTGGCCGTGGGCATGGTCATCACGCCCGACACCCGAGGTCGACGTCCGGGGCGCGGCGCCTATCTGCACCACGACCGGCGATGCCTTGAGCTCGCCGAACGCCGCAGAGCGTGGCCACGCGCCTTCCGGAGCCGGAACGGTGGAGGCGACACCGGGTGGGACGTCTCACTTGTGACGTCCCTACTAGGTGACGCCCCGCGTGACTGAACGCTTCGTCGTTCCGGATAGGGTTGGAATGTCTGGGCTGGCCTAAAGGTTGTAGAGACCGAGGTCGGCGTGCAGTGCTGTGTCGGCACGTAAGGGCTGGCCCATTGTTGTGTAGCGATGAGGAAGCAGGTCGAGATTGCGATGAGCGCCTGATGAGTACGCAGCGATGAGTAACTCGAGCTAACGACGGTCCGGCACAAGCCCATGTCCCGGACCGAAGCTGAAGGAGAAGTGTGGCGAAGGTCCGGGTGTACGAACTCGCTAAGGAGTTCGGTGTGGAGAGCAAGGCCGTGCTGGCCAAGCTCAATGAGATGGGCGAATTCGTCCGTTCGGCGTCCTCGACGATAGAGGCCCCCGTCGTGCGACGCCTGCAAGAAGCTTTCAACAACGGTTCCGACGGCAACGGCAAGAAGGGCGGCTCGGCTCCCAAGCCCGGCCCCGCCCCCAAGCCTGCCGCCGAGACCTCGGCGCGCCCCGCGGCTCCCAAGCCGGGGCCCGCCCCCAAGCCGGGCCCGAAGCCGGGCCCCAAGCCCGCCGCGGCCCCGCAGGCGGAGAAGCCCGCTGCGGCCCCGCAGGCCGAGAAGCCCGCGGTTCCGGCTGAGAAGCCCGCCGCGCCGGTCGAGAAGCCCGCGGTTCCGCACTTCGAGCAGGCTGCCGAGCAGCCCACCGCCTCCAAGCCCGGCCCCAAGCCGGCGCCGAAGGCGGCTCGCGGCGACGCCCCGCGTCCCGGTGCTCCCAAGCCCGGTGGTGCGGCCGGTGGTCGCGGCGAGCGCGGCGATCGTCCCCAGCGCGGTGACCGTCCGGAGCGTTCCGGCGGCCGCGAGGGTGGTCGTGACGGCGGCCGTGGCCAGCGTCCGGGCGGTCCCCGTCCGGGCCCGCGTCCGGGCAACAACCCGTTCGCGTCCAACGCTTCCGGCATGGGCTCCAAGCCGGCCGCTCCGCGTCCCGGTGGCGGTGCCCCGCGTCCGGGCCCGCGTCCCGGTGGCCCGCAGGGTGGCGGCGACCGTGACCAGCGCGCCCCGCGCCCCGGCGGTGGCGCTCCGCGTCCCGGCGGTGCCGGTGGCCCGCGTCCGGGTCCCCGTCCCGGTGGCCCGCAGCAGGGTGACCAGCGCGCCCCGCGTCCCGGCGGTGCCGCAGGCGCCCCGCGTCCCGGCGGCGGTGCTCCGCGTCCGGGTGGCGGCGGTGGCGCTCCGCGTCCCGGCGGTGCCGGTGGCCCGCGTCCCAGCCCGATGAACATGCCCTCGTCCCGTCCGGCCTCGCCTGCTGGCGGCGGCCGTGGTGGCGGCGGTGGCGGTCGTCCCGGTGGCGGCGGTGGCCGCGGCCGCGGTGGCGCTCCCGCTGGTGCGGGTCCGCGTCCCGGTGGCGGCGGTGGCGGCGGTCGTCCCGGCGGTTTCGGTGGTCGTCCCGGTGGCGGCGGCCGTGGCCGCGGTGGCGGAACGGCCGGTGCCTTCGGTCGTCCGGGTGGTCGTCCCGGTCGTGCCCGCAAGTCCAAGAAGCAGCGGCGTGCGGAGTTCCACGAGCTCTCGGCCCCGTCCTTCGGCGGCGTCAAGATCCCGAGCGGCAACAACCAGGTCATCCGTCTGTCCCGCGGCGCCTCGCTGTCGGACTTCGGCGACAAGATCGACGTCAACCCGGCGTCGCTCGTCCAGGTCATGATGCACCTGGGTGAGATGGTCACCGCGACCCAGTCGCTGCCCGACGAGACGCTGCAGCTGCTCGGCGAGGAGCTCAGCTACCGGATCGAGGTCGTCAGTCCCGAGGACGAGGACCGCGAGCTGCTCGAGTCCTTCTCCATCGAGTTCGGCGAGAACGAGGGCGGCGACGCCGACCTGCGTCCGCGCCCGCCGGTGGTCACCGTCATGGGTCACGTCGACCACGGTAAGACCCGACTGCTGGACACCATCCGCAAGACCAACGTCGTGGGCGGCGAGGCCGGCGGAATCACCCAGCACATCGGTGCCTACCAGGTCGCGACCGAGGTGGACGGCGAAGAGCGCAAGATCACCTTCATCGACACCCCCGGTCACGAGGCGTTCACCGCCATGCGTGCCCGTGGTGCGAAGGTCACCGACGTCGCGGTTCTGGTCGTGGCGGCCGACGACGGCGTCAAGCCGCAGACGGCCGAGGCCATCGACCACGCCAAGGCGGCCGAGGTGCCGATCGTGGTCGCGGTCAACAAGATCGACGTCGAAGGCGCCGACCCGCAGCGGGTACGCGCCCAGATGACCGAGTACGGCCTCGTGGCCGAGGAGTACGGCGGCGACGTCCAGTTCGTGGACATCTCCGCGCTCAAGGGCGACAACATCGACGCCCTGCTCGAGTCGATCGTCCTCACGTCTGACGCGGCCCTGGACCTCCAGGCCAACCCGGACATGGACGCTCAGGGTCTGGCGATCGAGGCCTACCTGGACCGCGGTCGCGGTTCCATGGCCACGGTGCTGGTCCAGCGCGGCACGCTCAACGTCGGTGACTCCATCGTCTGTGGCGACGCCTACGGCCGCGTTCGCGCCATGCTCGACGAGCACGGCGAGAACGTCCAGTCGGCTGAGCCGTCCCGTCCGGTCCAGGTCCTGGGTCTGACCAACGTGCCCAGTGCCGGTGACAGCTTCCTGGTCGTCAAGGACGACCGCGTGGCCCGTCAGATCGCCCAGCAGCGTGAGGCGCGCGAGCGCTTCGCCCAGCAGGCGAAGTCGGCCCGCCGCGTCACCCTCGACACCTGGAAGGACCACCTGAAGGAGGGCGAGCGCTCCGAGCTGCTCCTCCTCATCAAGGGTGACATGTCCGGTTCGGTCGAGGCGCTTGAGGAGTCGCTGCTCAAGATCGACGCCGGTGGCGACGAGGTCGCCATCCGGATCATCGGTCGCGGCGTCGGTGCGATCACGCAGAACGACATCAACCTGGCGTCGTCCGCGGACGCGATCATCGTCGGCTTCAACGTTCGGCCCGAGGGCAAGAACAGCCAGCTGGCGGACCGCATGGGCGTCGACATCCGCTACTACTCGGTCATCTACCAGGCCATCGACGAGGTCGAAGCCGCGGTCAAGGGTCTCCTCAAGCCCATCTACGAGGAGGTCCAGCTCGGCAGCGCCGAGGTCCGCGAGGTCTTCAAGGTGCCCAAGATCGGCAACATCGCCGGTTCCATCGTCCGCGACGGGATCATCCGCCGCAACACCAAGGCACGTCTCATCCGCGAGGGCAAGGTCATCTCGGCCAACCTCAACGTCGAGTCGCTGCGTCGGTTCAAGGACGATGCCACCGAGGTCCGCGAGGGCTTCGAGTGCGGTATCGGTGTTGGTTACAACGACATCCGGGTCGAGGACGTCATCGAGACCTACGAGATGCAGGAGAAGCCCCGCGACTAGTCGCGAGGACTGATCCACCTGGGGCCCCGGACCGCTGTGTCCGGGGCCCCACCTTTGACGGCTCACACAACACCACAGGTGATCATTTTTGTACGTTGGGGCGCTGACCTTGGACGTTCTTCTCGGAGACGTCCACTCGCTCAAACAGAAGCGTTCGATGGTGCGGCCCGTCGTCGCCGAACTGCGCCGGAAGTTCTCGGTGTCGGTCTCGGAGGTCGGCGATCACGACCTCTACCGTCGGGCCAAGATCGGTGTCGCGGTGGTCGCGCCGACCGCCGCCCACGCACGGGACCAGATGGACACCTGCGAGCGTTTCGTCGCGGGCCGTCCTGAACTGGAGCTGCTCTCCGCTAGGCAGCGGCTCTTCAACGAAGAGGAAGACTGACGATGGTTGACGCCGCACGCGCGCGTAAGATCGCCGACCGTATCCAGCGCATCGTCGCCGAGATGCTGGACCGGCGAATCAAGGACCCGCGCCTGGGATTCGTCACCGTGACCGACGCCCGGATCACCGCGGACCTGCGGGACGCCACGGTGTACTACACGGTGTTCGGCACCCCCGAGGAGAAGGCGGCCAGCGCCGCCGCCCTGGAGAGCGCCAAGGGCGTGATCCGCACTGAGGTCGGTCGCCAGACCGGCATCCGCCACACGCCCAGCCTGACCTTCGTCATCGACGAGGTGCAGGAGAACGCCCAGCACATCGAGAAGCTGCTGGTCGAGGCGCGCAAGTCCGACGAGGAGGTGGCCCAGAAGGCCACCAGCGCCAAGCACGCGGGTGAAGCCGACCCGTACAAGGCGCCTCGTGAGGACGAAGAAGAAGACGAATAACCAGCCCCGGGGCGGCGGCAGTGACCGCCGCCCCAGCCCTTTTCCCAGCTTTCCCGGAGGAACCCCATGGCCGACAGCGGTGTCGTGGTCGTCGACAAGCCCGCCGACTGGACGTCCCACGACGTGGTCGCCAAGACCCGCGGCCTGGCGCGTACCCGCCGCGTGGGCCACGCGGGCACCCTGGACCCGATGGCCACCGGGGTTCTCGTCCTGGGGATCGAGAAGGGCACCAAGCTGCTCGGCCACCTGACCCTGACCGAGAAGACCTACGAAGCCACGATCCGGCTGGGCCTGGTCACCAACACCGACGACGCCGAGGGTGAGCCCGGCACCCGCGTGGACGCCTCCGCCGTCACCGACGCCGACGTGCACGCCGCGGTCGCGAAGCTCACCGGCCCCATCCAGCAGGTCCCGCCGCAGGTCAGCGCGATCAAGGTGGACGGCAAGCGCGCCTACAAGTCGGCCCGTGAGGGTAAGGAGGTCGCGCTCAAGGCCCGCACGGTCACCATCTCCCAGTTCGACGTCACCGCCATCCGGCACACCCCGGACGCCGAGGGCGCCTTCGTGGAGGTCGACGCGGTCATCACCGGTTCCAGCGGCACCTACATCCGCTCCCTAGCCCGCGACATGGGCGCCGACCTGTCGGTGGGCGGCCACCTCACCGCCCTGCGCCGCACCCGCGTGGGCCCCTACGACCTCTCGCAGGCCCGCACCCTGGAGCAGCTCGCCAAGGAGTTCACCCAGGTCCCCCTGGCCCAGGCCGTGGCCGCCGCCTTCCCGGTCCGCACCATGGACGAGGCCGAGACCCGCGCCATCCGCCACGGCAACCGCATCAGCGAGAGCTCCCTGGGGGAGGGGACCATCGGCCTCTTCGCCCCGGACGGCACGGTCATCGCCCTGGGCGAGAACCGCCCCGGCCACATGAAACCGGTCGTGGTCTTCAGTCCTGCCTGACGCAACCCGGCCTCAGATCTTGATGACCGCGGCTCTGCCAGCGCACAGGGTCCGAAGGTCGTCTGGATCAGACGTCAAAATGACAGCGGGGCCCTCAGCCTTGAGCGCGGTCGCGCACAGCATGGCGTCAATCGCGTGCTTGTGTCCATGGAGACCGGTCTCGGAAAGCAGGGCGCACGCTGTTCGTGCGACCTGCTCGGTGACCGGTTCCACGACGAGCCGGGAGAGTGTCCATTCCAACGCGGGGCGCTTGATTTTGGGATGCACGACCTCCACGAGCGTGGCCGCGCTGGTCAGAACAGTCATGTCATTTTGATGAGCGGTGGCGATCCACTCGCCGACCAGTCTGTCCCTCCGAACAGCTCGGGCGAGACCCTCACTGTCCAATACCAGGGACCTGGCCGGTGTACGGGGGTTGACATTCACGCGGCTTCGTTCTCTTTTCGCCCCTGAGCGGAGTCCGGTGGGATGACACCTTGCTCCAGCAACGCTTGGTGCATCTCGTCGCGGATTTCGCTCATCCGCTTGTCGCTCACGGGTCCGTTTTCTGCTTCCATCGCGTCGACCAGCTCAGCCAGTTGGTCGCGCTGCAGTTGGCGTCTGACCGCGTTGGTCACGTAGGCGGAAAGCCCTGATCCACCGCTGCGGACACGCGCGTCCTCGGCGAGGTCCTCAGGCAGTGTGACGGAGTACTTCTTGGTGTTACCACTCATGCTACTTATGCTACCCGGCATGCCATCACCGTATTCGGTGCGCGACCAGGTGCCTTCTCTGCTGAGTGTTGGTGTTGGTGCGTTACTCACCTGGGTGAAGGTAGCTGCCCGTCACCTGATGTGTGCGGATTTTCCGAAAGTTCGGCCCTGATTCTCAGGAAGTCGAGCCAGGGCTCCGGGGGAGTTCCTTGAGGAACTCTGACAAGGCCGCCGTCAGCTCGCCGGGGCGTTCGACCGAGGGCAGGTGCCCGGTGTCCGGGAGCTCCAGGAGGCGGGCACCCTCGATCCCCGCCTGGTAGAGGTCGGCGACGTCCTGGACCTGGGGGACCTCGGAGAGGCCCTTGACGACCAGGGTGGGCACGCTGATCTCGTGCAGGCGGTCCACCGCCGGGTGCTCGGGCCACCGGGTGTGGTTGGCCGGGCTCGACCAGCGGCGGGCGTACATCTCGCGCAGCATCAGCAGCGACAGGTCCCAGGCCTCGACGGGCATCTCGTCGGGGGAGCGGCCCGGGCCCAGGACCATGAACCTGGCCTGGGCGTCGGCCATTGCCGCCACGTCTGCCGGGTCCGGGTCAGCGTTGCCCTCCTGGTACGCCGCCAGCCGTACGTGCGGCACCGCGGCCAGGGCCATCTGCCGTCCGGTCCGAACGAAGACCTCCGGCCATACGTGTCCTGACATTCCCGGGCAGACCAGCGCCAGCGCGTTCACCCGCTCCGGGGCGGCCAGGGCCGCGTCGACCGCGTAGGCACCCCCGTAGGACGCGCCGAACAGGGCGGCCTCCGGGATCTCCAGCGCGTCCATCAGCGCCAACAGGTCCTCGTGGTGCCGGACCGGACCCTCGTGGTCGGCCGAACCCCCGTAGCCGCGCCAGTCGTAGCGCACCACCCGGTGGTCCTTGGCCAGCTCCGCGAACTGGTGGTCCCACATCCGCCGGTCGGCCACACCCGCGTGCACGAGGACGACCGCGGGCCCGGCCCCGGCCTCGTCATAGGCCAAACGCGTCGTACCGGTGTCGATCATCGCCATCCGGGCACGGTAAACCGCGTTCCCGGGTCATGCCAACCCTGCTTTGCCCACGGCAGAGACCCGACCGGGCGCGAAGCGGAGTGTGCCGGGCCACACCGCACGCGTGTCGGAAGCGGGGGCGCCGACATGGCACGCTAGTCCAATACGAACCACACCACTTCACAGCAAGGGGACCGAACGTGCGGCGATGGGACGGGTTGGAGGACATTCCCTCCGACTGGGGGCGGTCCGTGGTGGCGATCGGCGTCTTCGACGGGGTGCACCGCGGCCACCAGGCGATCCTGGAGTCCGCGCGCGCCCACGGGCGTGAACTCGGCCTCCCCGTGGTCGTGGTCACCTTCGATCCGCACCCCCAGAAGGTGCTGCGCGGGGTCACTCCGCCGGTCCTGACGCCCGTCGAGCACCGCGTCGCGCTCATGGAGCCCCTCGGCGCCGACGCCGTGTGCGTCCTGCCCTTCAGCGGAGAACTGTCCTCGCTCAGCGCCGAGGAGTTCGTCCAGCGCGTGCTGGTCGACCGGCTCGGCACGGCGGCCGTGGTGGTCGGCGAGGACTTCCGCTTCGGTCACCGCGCCGCCGGGAACGTGGCCGTCCTGGCCGACCTGGGGGAGAAGTACGACTTCACCGCCGACGGCGTGCGCCTGGTCGCCGAGGGCGACACCATCACCTCCACCCGGATTCGCGGCCTCCTGGACGAGGGCGACGTGGCCGCAGCGGCCGAGCTCCTGGGCCGCCCGCACCGCGTGTCCGGCGAGATCGTGCACGGCGCCGCCCGGGGCCGCGAACTCCTGGGCTTCCCCACCGCCAACGCCGACCTCCCCCCGGACACCGCCGTACCCGGTGACGGCGTCTACGCCGGGTGGCTGAGCCGCCTGGCGCCCGTCGAGGGCCAGGAGTCCCGCTGGCCCGCGGCGATCTCGGTCGGTACCAACCCCACGTTCGACGGCGCCGAGCGCACGGTGGAGGCCTACGCGCTCGACCGCGACGACCTGGAGCTGTACGGCCTGCGCATGGCCGTCGACTTCACCGCGCGGATCCGCGGTCAGGAGCGCTTCGACGACATCGAAGAACTCATCGTGGCGATGCGCCGCGACGTCGACCGCTGCCGCGAGGTCCTGGGCGTGGCCTGATCGGGTGCGGCCTGAATTCCGCGTCCGGCTGTGTTTTCCACGACCCGTGACCAGGACGCTTCGCCACGTGGTTTGCGGTAGTGTGGATTCGTCCACGTGTGCCCGCAGTGAGTCGTGCCCCTCTCGGGGAGCGGACTCGGCGGGAGCGCGGTGCACCCGCGCCATCGGCGACGGGCCGCGCGCACCACACGCGACGGTGACTGTTCGTACGCGCGGTCACCGCGTCTGAACCCTGTCAAGTACCGGGGTTCGCCCTGCGTACCGACTCTTGAAACAGAAGGAGCGTTGTGTCGATCGACACCGCCACCAAGGAAAAGATCATCGCCGAGTACGCCACCGCTGAGGGCGACACCGGCTCCCCCGAGGTCCAGATCGCGCTGCTCACGCACCGCATCACGGAGCTCACCGAGCACCTCAAGGACCACAAGCACGACCACCACAGCCGTCGTGGCCTGCTCCTGATGGTCGGCCGCCGCCGCCGTCTGCTCAAGTACATCGCCAAGCAGGACATCACCCGCTACCGCTCGCTGATCGAGCGTCTGGGTCTGCGCCGCTAGGTTGATTCGGAGGGAGTGGCTTCGGCCGCTCCCTCTTTGTTAGTAAGGTGTAACCAGAGTGGCCTCCGTCATCGGAAGTCACTCGCACGCCACCGCGCCGTCACCCCGGTACCAGGGGTCGGTCCTCGGTAGTGGTCTCCGGACACCACCCGTCAAGGGTGTGCCGTGGGCTTCGATCGATGACCGGCCGTCATCACCTCCGGGGCACGTCGCGGAAAGTACATCGCTGTGCCGAGAGCCTGTCCGGCTCCGGCGCGGCGGACCGCAACATGTAGTAGGAGGTCGCCCATGGAGGGCGTTTACTCGGCCGAAGCCGTCATTGACAACGGCAAGTTCGGCACCCGTACCATTCGCTTCGAGACCGGCCGTCTGGCCCGTCAGGCCGCCGGTTCGGCCACGGTCTACCTGGACGACGAGACCGTCGTCCTGTCGGCCACCACCGCCTCGAAGCGCCCCAAGGAGAACCTCGACTTCTTCCCCCTGACGGTGGACGTCGAGGAGCGGATGTACGCCGCCGGCCGCATCCCCGGCTCGTTCTTCCGGCGTGAGGGCCGTCCTTCCGAGGACGCCATCCTCACCTGCCGCCTGATCGACCGGCCGCTGCGCCCCTCCTTCAAGAAGGGCCTGCGCAACGAGATCCAGATCGTCGAGACGATCCTGGCTCTGCACCCCGAGCACCTGTACGACGTCGTCGCCATCAACGCGGCCTCGATGTCCACGCAGATCTCCGGGATCCCCTTCTCCGGCCCGCTCGGCGGCGTCCGCGTCGCCCTGATCGACGGCCAGTGGGTGGGCTTCCCGACCCACGCCGAGCTCGAGGGTGCCACCTTCGACATGGTTGTCGCCGGCCGTGTCATGGAGGACGGCGACGTCGCGATCATGATGGTCGAGGCCGAGTCCACCACCCAGACGCTGAAGCTGGTCGCCGAAGGGGCTGTCGGCCCCAACGAGCAGACCGTCGCCGAGGGTCTCGAGGCTGCCAAGCCCTTCATCAAGGTGCTGTGCAAGGCCCAGCA
This sequence comes from Nocardiopsis valliformis DSM 45023, assembly GCF_000340985.1. NCBI lineage: Bacteria > Bacillati > Actinomycetota > Actinomycetes > Streptosporangiales > Nocardiopsidaceae > Nocardiopsis > Nocardiopsis valliformis. Next base: position 34,600 of record NZ_ANAZ01000015.1, on the reverse strand, counting down.
GGCCGTCGCCGACCAGACCAGCCGTGAGCAGACCGAGTTCCCGGTCTTCCTCGACTACGAGGACGACGCCTACGCCGCCGTCGAGGCGGCCGTGCGCGAGGAGCTCTCCAAGGCCCTCACCATCGCGGACAAGCAGGACCGCGAGAGCGAGCTCGACAAGATCAAGGCCTCCGCCGCCGAGAAGCTGGCCGAGGACTTCGAGGGGCGTGAGAAGGAGGTCGGCGCCGCCTTCCGCAGCCTGAGCAAGCAGCTCATGCGTGAGCGCGTGCTGCGCGACCAGGTCCGCATCGACGGCCGCGGCCCCAAGGACATCCGTCAGCTGAGCGCCGAGGTCGGCATTCTGCCGCGGGTGCACGGTTCGGCCCTCTTCGAGCGTGGCGAGACCCAGATCATGGGCGTCACCACGTTGAACATGCTGCGCATGGAACAGATGGTTGACACGCTCAACCCTGACAAGACCAAGCGCTACATGCACAACTACAACTTCCCGCCCTACTCCACCGGTGAGACCGGTCGGGTGGGCTCGCCCAAGCGGCGCGAGATCGGGCACGGCGCCCTGGCCGAGCGGGCCCTGCTGCCGGTTCTGCCCGCCCGCGAGGAGTTCCCGTACGCCATCCGTCAGGTCTCCGAGGCCCTCGGGTCCAACGGCTCCACCTCGATGGGTTCGGTCTGCGCCTCCACCATGTCCCTGATGGCGGCCGGTGTGCCGCTCAAGGAGATGGTCTCCGGTATCGCCATGGGTCTGATCAGCGAGGGCGACCAGTTCGTCACGCTGACCGACATCCTCGGTGCCGAGGACGCCTTCGGTGACATGGACTTCAAGGTCGCCGGTACCCGTGAGCTCATCACGGCCCTGCAGCTGGACACCAAGCTGGACGGCATCCCCGCCGAGCAGCTGGCCCTGGCCCTGCAGCAGGCCCGCGGCGCCCGTCTGGCCATCCTCGATGTCATGCAGGAGGCCATCGAGCGTCCGGCCGAGATGAGCCCGAACGCTCCGCGCATCCTCACCGTCAAGGTGCCCGTCGACAAGATCGGTGAGGTCATCGGCCCCAAGGGCAAGATGATCAACTCGATCCAGGACGACACCGGCGCGGACATCTCGATCGAGGACGACGGCACCATCTACATCGGTGCCACCGACGGCCCCTCCGCGGAGGCCGCCCGGGACACGATCAACCAGATCGCGAACCCGACCATGCCCGAGGTGGGCGACCGCTACCTGGGTACCGTCGTCAAGACGACCGCCTTCGGCGCGTTCGTCTCGCTGCTGCCCGGCAAGGACGGTCTGCTGCACATCTCGCAGATCCGTAAGCTGCACGGCGGCCAGCGCATCGAGAACCTCGACGACGTGATCAGCATCGGCGAGAAGATCCAGGTCGAGATCCGCGAGATCGACGACCGCGGGAAGCTCTCCCTGGTCCCGGTCGAGGTCGTCGAGTCCGAGAACGCCAAGTCGGACAAGGCCGACTCCGCTCCCAAGGCCGACAGCGCCGAGGGTTCGGACGAGGACTCCGACAAGGATGACGACAAGGGCGAAGGCGCCCCGCGCCGCCGCCGGCGTCGCAGCTCCGGCGGGCGTTCCGAGAACACCTGATCCTGAGTCCGTCTGACCCGGGGCGGTCGCGTCTTCACGACGCGGCCGCCCCGCCGTCGTCCCACACGTATGCTCTGCTGAATGCCCCGACGCGAAGAAGAAGGATCCATGAGTTCTGTCCCCATCGCCGCAGAGCAGGAGCCGGGCACGACCGTGACGCTGCTGGAGCCCGACGGCGGCTCCGGACTGGTGCGTCGGACGGTACTGCCCGGCGGCCTGCGCGTGGTCACCGAGAACATCCCCGGCGGCCGGTCCGCGGCCTTCGGGATCTCCGCGACCACCGGCTCCCGTGACGAGGACTCCGCGCACGCGGGGTCGGCGCACTTCCTGGAGCACCTGCTCTTCAAGGGGACCGGGACCCGCTCGGCGTTGGAGATCTCCGCGCTGCTGGACGGTGTGGGCGCCGACCACAACGCGTACACCACCAAGGAGCACACCTGCTACTACGCGAAGGTCCTGGACCGGGACCTTCCGCTCGCGGTGGACGTGGTCGGTGACATGGTGGCCAACTCCGTCCTGGACGAGGACGAGGTGGAGACCGAGCGCGGCGTGATCCTTGAGGAGATCGCCATGTACGAGGACGAGCCCGCCGACCTGGTGGACGACGTCTTCGCTGAGCACTTCTTCGGTGACACCCCGCTGGGCCGCCCGATCCTGGGCACTGCCGACACCATCAAGGCACTGGCCCGCGAACGCATCGCCGAGCAGTACCGGGACGCCTACGTGCCCTCGGAGCTCATCGTCACCGCCGCGGGCAGCCTGGAGCACGACACGGTGGTCGAGCAGGTCCAGGCCATGTTCGCCGACCGCCTGGCCGCTGCCGGTGACGCCCGCCCGTCCCGCCCTCGCATCGCGGGGGAGCCGGTCCGCACCTTCGGTGGCACGGTCGTGCAGCCGCGTGAGACCGAGCAGGCCCACATCATCCTGGGTTCGGAGGGGCTGACCCGTACCGACCCGCGCTGGTACGCCCTGCGCCTGCTCAGCGCCGCTCTGGGGGGTGGCATGTCCTCCCGCCTGTTCCAGGAGGTGCGTGAGAAGCGCGGCCTGGCCTACGCGGTGCACGCCTACCACACGGCGTACGCCGACACCGGCACCTTCCAGATCTACGCGGGCTGTCTGCCGGAGAAGGCCGACGAGGTCATCGGGGTCTGCCGCGACGAGCTGGCCAAGGTCGCCGCCTCCGGCATCACCGCCGAGGAGCTGACCCGCGCCAAGGGCCAGATCCAGGGCGCCATGGTGCTGGGCAGCGAGGGCACCAACGCCCGTATGGGGCGCCTGCTCTCGCACGAGCTCACCCGGCCGCGCCACTCCTCCATTGACGAGGACCTGGCGAAGTATGACGCGCTCACCCAGGATGACGTGGCGGCCGTCGCCGCCGAGCTGCTGGCCCGCCCGCGAGCGCTGGCCGTGATCGGCCCCTACGAGCCCGACCGCGTTTTCTAGCCCTCACACGCTAACGACCCCCGCCGGGCACGCGCCCGGCGGGGGTCGTTGGGCTCCTGGGGCCCGCTCGGATCAGGTGCGCTTGCGCCGTGAGATGTTGATCCGCTTGGGCACGCGCTGGTTGGCGGCCCCGTGGACGACCACCTCCAGCAGGCCCTCGCCGTAGCTGGCCTCCACGTGCTCCTCGCCCACCCCGTCGGGGAGGCTGATCTCCCGGCGGAAGGTGCCCATGAACCGCTCAGAGGAGTAGTAGACGACGTCGTCCTCGTCGCGCCGCCGCTCCCCGCTGATGGTCAGGATGCCGTGGTTGAGGCTGACCGACACGTCCTCCTCGTACACGCCGGGGACCTCGCACCTGATCACCAGGTCGCGGCCGCGGGCGAGGATGTCCGTGGGCGGGCTCCAGGCGTCGGCGAATCCGCGTTCGCGCTCACCAGCCTGGCTGGTCTCGATCGAGGACATGGTGTCGGAGATGCGGTTCATCTCCGTGATCATGTCGACGACCCCGTGGAAGGGGTTGCTGAACCTCTTGGGTGTCATGTGCCCTCTGCCTCCTCTGGAGTGCCTTCTTCACCCTTACGGCCCACCCTGATGTTCCCAGAAGGGGTCGTCGGCGGTCGATCCTCCGCCCGGACCTTCTTTGGCGCGCCGGGCTTCGGTTCGTTCCCCAGCGCCTTGAACAGCCCCCACAGCATGAAGATCAGGATCACCGCGAAGGGCAGGCCGGTGACCACCGACGCGGCCTGGAGGGCGTTGAGTGCCAGTGTGCCGCCCAGCACGAGCAGAATGAGCGTCACAGCGCCTTCGCTGACCGCCCAGAAGCCGCGCTGGAGTCTGTACGCCTGGGTACTGCCGCCGTTGGTGAGCATGTCGACCACCAGGGAACCGGAGTCCGACGAGGTGACGAAGAAGATCGTCACGACGAGGATCAGCAGCACCGAGGCCACGACTGCCACGGCCGGTGCCAGCGGAAGCGCCTCCATCAGGTGGAACGCGGCGTCGGCCTCGTTGCCGTCCTGGAAGCCGCCGTCACCGAACAACTCGTAGTACAGGCCCGCGCCGCCGAAGACGCCGAACCACAGGATGGACACGACGACCGGTGCGAACAGGGCGCCGAGGATGAACTCCCGGATGGTCCGGCCGTAGGAGATCCGGGCCAGGAAGATACCGACGAACGGTGCCCAGGAGATCCACCAGCCCCAGTAGAAGACGCTCCACGCCGTGGTGAAGCCCGCCGCCTGTTCGTCGGCGAGCGGGCTCGGGAAGGACAGGCTCCACGGGATCAGGTTGCCCAGATACTCACCGGCGCCCGTGGTCATACCGCTGATCATCCACAGCTTGGGCCCTACGACGAAGACGAAGGCCAGGAGCAGGAACGCCAGCCACAGGTTGATGACCGAGAGCCTGCGCAGGCCCTTGTCGATCCCTGACAGGACGCTGACCAGCGCGATGGCGGTGATGACGATGATGATGACGGCGTGTGTCAGCGAGTTGTCCGGGGTTCCGAACACCCGGCTGAGGCCGCTGCTGATCTGTAGGGTGCCCAGTCCCAGGGAGGTCGCCAGACCGAAGATGGTCCCGAACACCGCGAGGATGTCGACGATGTTGCCGGGCCAGCCGAAGGCGCGTTCGCCCAGCAACGGGTAGAGGGCCGAGGCGGGCCGCAGCGGCAGGCCCTTGCGGTAGGCGAAGTAGCCCAGGGACAACCCCACCGCGATGTAGATCGCCCAGGGGTGGAAGCTCCAGTGGAAGAAGCTCGCGGCCAGCGCCTCGCTGGCGGCTTCGACCTGGGGTTCGCCGTCGGCGCCCGGGGCCAGGGAAGCGTCCCGGGGAGCGTGCAAGTGGTTGACCGGTTCGGCCACGCCCCAAAAGACCAGGCCGATGCCCATACCGGTGGTGAAGAGCATCGCGAACCAGGCCATGGTGCTGAACTCGGGCCGGGAGTCGTCCGGCCCCAGCCGGATCTTCCCGAACCTGCTGAGCATCAGGAAGATCGCTGCGCCGAGGAAGAAGGTGGTCGCCAGGACGTAGAACCAGCCGAGCGTCGAGCCGATCCAGTCACGGGTGCTCTGTGCGGCTTCAAGCAGCGGGTCGGTGTAGGCGATGCCCAGGACCACGAAGGCGATGATCACCGCTCCGGAAGTGATGAACACCGGAGGGTTGGTTCGTTCTCGGATGAATTCGCGCAGGGTTGAGATGGTGGCTCCTTCCCAGCCCCGTCACGGAGAGTTTCGGGCGGGGGTCGGGCGCCGGTTCCTGCTACCGGCCACGGATGGGTTCCGTGGGATGGTAGAGGCTTACGTCCCTGGTAGTAAAGCAACCGTCACAATGCGGAGAGTTTCCGGCAGAGCATGACATGTCGGATGACGGGTTCACGCTCCGGGGCGGAGGGCCGGAACGCAGGGGCGGGGCGGGGTCAGGTCCTGGGCTCGATGAGTGAGTCCAGGGTCGTTCCGGCACGGTCCAGCCAGTCCACGATGATCTCCAGTTCTTCCAGCGTGTAGCCGGAGTGCAGGTCGATCATCGCCTGCCGCATCCCCGGAGCGGTGGGGCCGATCCTGCCCTCCGCCCCCTCGACCAGTCGTACGGCGACCTTGCGCCTGTCCAGCGGGTGCGGTGTTCGTTCGACCAGGCCGTGCGCCTCCATCCGGTCCACCACGCCGGTCACCGACCCCGTGGACAGGCAGAGACTGTCCGCTATTTCTCCGGGTGTCATGGTTCCGCTGGCTCGGAGAAGCATGTAGCACTGGAAGTCGGTCGGATTCATGCCCGTGCGGTCGGCCATCCGGTGCAGGAGGCGTACGAGGCGCACGGCCAGCTGCTGACCGTCTTGCTGGAGCGCCATGTAGAGCTCCTCGCGGGGCCTGCGGTCGACCTCGTCAACGACCCCGCTCTCCGTGGTCCCAGCGTTGGGCGCGCTCGTCATTGGTCTCCCTCGCCGCTTTGTGCACGGTCCCTCCGTCGTTCCTGTTGATCTTAGGCCTCATCCCAGGTGTCGCTTGGCCGTGAAGCCGCATCGCATGAAATAGTTAGATATACAAGATACTCTGAAAATAAGACATTCTATGACTTTTAGGCCCTGCCAGGGGAGTCGACGCCTTGCTTTCAGTGCACCTGCACGAGACAACGCTGCCAGCAGACCTGGACGGTGTCCGGTCGCTCGTGGGAGACCTGCTGTCCGAGTACCTCGAAGGCCGCATCAACGGCGCTGACAAGGTGGACAAGGACTTCGCAGCCGACCTCGCGGTCAGGCTCGCGTCCTTCACCCTGGACGGCGGCAAGAGGCTGCGCTCGGTGCTGGCGTGGTGGGGGTGGCTGGCCGGGGGCGGCGCAGCGCGCGGAGCCGGTGCCCGAGCCGCGCTGAGCGCCTGTTCGGCCATCGAGCTCCTCCAATCGTTCGCCCTCGCCCACGACGACGTCATGGACGCCGCAGCCATGCGCCGCGGTGAGCCCTCCTTCCACGCCGCCCACACCGCGGAGCACCGCGCGCGCCGTTACTACGGGGACGCCCGCCGCTACGGGGAGTCCATGGCGATCCTGGTCGGTGACCTCGCCATGGCCTGGGCCGATGACCTGCTCCACGAGTCGTTGGAGAGCCTGCCCACTCGGAGCGCCGCGCACACGGTGTGGCGGGAGATGCGCACGGAGGTCATGGCCGGGCAGTTCCTCGATCTGCGCGCACAGGCTCGCGGTGAGCGGTCCGAGCTCAGCGCACTGCACGCCGACCATCTCAAGACCGCCACCTACACGGTCGAACGGCCGCTTCACCTGGGCGCGGCCATGGCCGACGCGCCGGCGCAGACCCTGGCGGCCCTGCGCGGCTACGGCGCGGACGTGGGGGTGGCCTTCCAGCTGCGGGACGACCTGCTGGATCTCTACGGCGATCCCGCCCGAACGGGTAAGGAACCCGGGGAGGACCTGCGGGAGGGCAAGAACACCTTTCTGCTGGCCGCCGGACTCCGGTTGGCCCGGGAGCAGGGCGACACCGAGGCACTGCGGACGCTGTGCCTGATAGGAGGACCGTCCGAACACGTGGACATCGAAGGCACGGCACACGCACTCGAACGTGTGGGCGCCCGGAGCCTGGTCCAGCGGCGCTGCCGGGAACTGGCCGAACGCGGTCTCGGGCGGCTCGCCCCACTCGATCTCGACCCCGCGGTCGGCGAGGGCCTGCGTTCCTTCGCCCAGGCGGCCGCTCAGCCCTGAACACCTGATATGTGACATTCCCGGAAGTCGAGGAGAAACCGTGAGCGTGGTTCAAGGAAGCGGGCGTCGTCCCGTGGTCGTCGTGGGAGCCGGTTTGTCCGGGCTCTCCTGCGCGCTCCACCTGCTGGGCGCCGGGCGCGACGTGGTGGTGGTGGAGCGTGAGGACCACCCCGGCGGCCGCGCGGGGCGCCAGGACATGGAGGGCTACCGCCTGGACACCGGCCCCACCGTCCTCACCATGCCCGAGCTGTTGGACGAGGCCTTCGCCGCGGTGGGGGAGTCCGTCCGGGACCGGATCGAACTGGTGCCTCTGGCGCCCGCCTACCGCGCGGCCTTCGCCGACGGCTCCACGATCGATGTCCACACCGACCGCGCGCGCATGGCCGCGGAGGTCGCCCGTGCCGCCGGAACCCGCGAGGCCGTGGGCTACCTGCGCCTGCGTGACTGGCTGACCCGGCTGTACGACGTGGAGATGCGCTCCTTTATCGACGCCCAGTTCGACTCGCCGCTGGACCTGCTCGGCCCCGACCTGGTGCGCTTGGCCGCGATGGGTGGGTTCGGCCGCCTGGCACCGGCCGTGGGCCGGCACGTCAAGGACGAACGGCTGCGCAGGATCTTCTCCTTCCAGGCGCTCTACGCCGGCGTCGCACCCGACAGGGCACTGGCCGCCTACGCCGTCATCGCCTACATGGACACCGTGGCCGGCGTCTACTTCCCCCGAGGCGGGATGCGGATGATCGGCGAAGCCATGGCCGCAGCCGCCGCCAAGGCCGGCGCCGACCTGCGCTACGGGGAGTCGGTGAGCCGCCTGGAGCGCTCCGGGGACCGCGTCACCGCGGTGATCACCGACCAGGGGGAACGGATCGCCTGTGACCAGGTGGTACTGACCACGGACCTGCCGGCCGCCCACCGGCTGCTCGGGCACCGTTCCCGTAGGCCGGTACGTCAGCGGTTCTCGCCCTCGGCCGTGGTCCTGCACCTGGGCACCGACCGCACCTGGGACCACCTGTCGCACCACACCATCTCCTTCGGGACGGCGTGGCAGAGCACGTTCACCGAGATCATCGACCAGGGGCGGACCATGAGCGACCCCTCGCTGCTGGTCACCCAACCGACCCTCACCGACCCCTCCCTGGCCCCGGAGGGGCGCCACCTCTTCTACGTGCTGGCGCCCGCGCCCAATCTGGAAGCCGGGGCCATCGACTGGGACGAGGAGGGGAGCCGCTACCGCGACCACATCGTGTCCACCCTCGAATCACGCGGGATGACCGGCCTGGACGCCTCGGTGCGCGCTGAACACCTGGTCACCCCAGCGGACTGGGCCCGCAAGGGCCTGGCCAGGGGGACCCCCTTCTCTCTGGCGCACACCTTCACGCAGACAGGACCGTTCCGGCCGCGCAACACCGTGCCCGGAACCGCGAACGCCGTGCTGGCGGGCTGCGGCACCACCCCCGGGGTCGGGTTGCCCACGGTCCTGGTCTCCGGCAAACTCGCGGCTGCCCGCGTGGTCTCCCGGACCGGGAGCGGGGTGCTTCGATGAGCACCGCCACCGCCGAACTCCAGGCGGCCGGGATCGGTCCCGGTCAGTTGCGGGAGGACTACCTGCTCTGCCGGGCTCTGCACGCTCACCACGGCCGTACCTACTACACCGCCACACGTGTTCTGCCGCCTGAGCGCCGACCCGGTGTCCACGCCCTGTACGGCTTCGCCCGCTGGGTGGACGACATCGTCGACGAGCCCGGTCCGGAGCTGACCACCGGGGACCAGCGAGCCCGTCTCGACGCGATCGACGCCGACCTCCACCGCGTCTTCACCGGCGGCGAACCGGGTGAACCCGTCCTGCGGGCCCTGGCGCACACGGTGCGGCGCTACGATCTGCCCCGGGACTACTTCACCGCCTTCATGGCGTCCATGCGCATGGATCTCGCCGTTCCCGCCTACCGGGACCTCGCACACCTACGTGAGTACATGTACGGCTCGGCCGCGGTCATCGGACTCCAGGTCCTCCCGGTGCTCGGCACGACCGTGCCCCGGGAAGCGGCCGCCCCGCACGCCGCGGCACTGGGAGAGGCCTTCCAGCTCACCAACTTCCTGCGCGACGTGGCGGAGGACCTGCGTCGGGGCCGGATCTACCTGCCCGCCGACGTGCTCGCCGACCACGGTGTCGACCGCGCTCTCCTGGAGCACTGCGCGAGCACGCGGACCCCGGACCCGCGTGCACGGCGTGCGGTTGCCGACCTCGTCGGGATCAACCAGGAGTTCTACCGGCAGGCCGAGCCGGGCATCGCGATGCTCGCCCCGGTCGCCAGCCCGTGTGTCGCCACCGCCTTCCGCCTCTACCGCGCGATCCTGGACGAGATCACCGCGGCCGACTTCGACGTGTGGAGTGTGCGGCACCGGGTTTCGGACGGAAGGAAGCTGGCCGCGGCTGTTCCCGCTTTCGCCCGCGCGCTGTGGGCGCGCAGTGTGCCCCGACCCAGAACCGCCACGTGACCCCCACCCGGAGTCCGGAGCGAAGAGAAGGAGTCCCATGACTTTGCCGTCCCCCGAACCCCGGCGCCTTCCGTTGCGCAGGATGCCCCGCGGCACCTGGTCCCGGCAGGAGCCCTCGTGGCGCCAGGCCTCTCCCGCCGTGATCGGCGCGGCGCTCAAGAGAGCGCTGGCCCGCCCCTCCGGGAACTGGTTCGTCCTGGCCTCCAGCACGGAGGTACGCAGCGACCGGCCGTTCGGCCGGGTGGTGTCCGGAACCGAAGTCGTCGCCTGGCGCACCGGCGACGGATCCGTGCACGCGGGCCCGGGCGCCTGCCCCCACCTCGGAGCTCCGCTGTGCCGGGGAGCTGTCGACCAGGGTCGCCTGGTATGCCGGTGGCACGGGCTCTCCCTGGGCCCCGGCGGTTTCCCGGGATGGAGCCCTTACCCGGCGCACGACGATGGAGTGCTCGTGTGGGTGCGCCTGGACGCGGCCGGAGGCGAGGAACCCACCGACGCACCGGTCGTCCCCGAGCGCCCCCGCGGGGTGAACACGATCGCGGCGGTGGAGAGTCTGGCCGGCCGGTGCGAGCCCGAAGACGTCGTGGCCAACAGGCTCGATCCGTGGCACGGCTCCTGGTTCCACCCCTACTCGTTCGTGGGCCTGAAGGTCACGGAGATACCCGAGGGCCCGGATCCCGACCCGGACCGCATGGTGGTGGACGTGGGCTTCAGGGTCGCGGGCAGGTGGGGTGTGCCGGTGCGCGCCGAGTTCACCTGCCCCGAACCGCGCACTGTGGTCATGCGCATCATCGAGGGAGAGGGGGCGGGCAGCGTGGTGGAGACACACGCCACCCCGCTCGGCGTCGACCGTGACGGAGTCCCGCGCACCGCGGTTATCGAGGCCACGGTCGCCGCTTCCGAACGCACCGGATTCGCCTTGGCCCGGCGGGCGGCGGGTGCGGTGCGCCCGGTGATGAGGTTGGTCGCCCGCCGACTGTGGAAGGACGACCTCGCCTACGCCGAGCGCCGTTACCTGCTCCGGGCGTCCGGTCGCTGGCCGGGCTGAGAAGGGTGCTGCCCCGGTGGGCCGCGACTCCGCTACGTGCTCTGCCCGCGTCGCCTCCGAGCGGCCCGGGCCAGAGCGCGCAATGCTGGGGAGCGACCCTGCCGGGGCACGGTCCACAGTGTGTGACCCCGCCGCCCCCACCGCGGCAGAAGCGCGTTCGCGGCGCTCATCCCGCTGGTGGCCGCGCCCTCCATCAGGGCCACCGGCAGGTCCACGCGCACGTGGTCCCCCGCCACGACCAGGAAAGGATCGGGTGTGGTCACCGTGCACCGGTCTGCATAACCCCCCGGGGGGAAGAGCGCGCAGTCCGCACGCATCTCGTGCCGGGCGTCCACCTGCCGGGCCGCGGCCAACTCCGGGTAGACCGTGGTGGCCTGCTCCCACAGGGACTTGCGTTCGGCCTGCGCGTCACACCCCTCGGCCAGCGCGTAGGCGTGCAGTTCCACCACCGAGCCCCCAGTGCGGTCCGACCACTCCCGGGCCTGGTCCTCGTACCGCTCCAGCACGCTGACATTGTCCAGGGTCGGGTATCCGCCGGTGCCGAGGAAGGCCTGCCGGTGCGGTCGGACCGGGCGGTCCAGCCAGTAGCGTGACACCAGGAACGGTGGGGCGGAGGGGATGCGGGACACCCGGCTCCGCCACCGGGCCGACCCCAGCTCCGGTGAGCGGGAGACCAGCTCTCGCAGTCCGCGCGGGTCGGCTGCCAGAACGACCGCGTCGAACTCCCCGCTCCGAGCGCCCGCCGCCTCCGACCAGTCGACACGGTGGCGCAGTCGCCCCCCGGGGGTGATCCCGTCGACCGGCGCACCGGTGCGCAACTCCACTCCCAGGCCTCTCAGGTAGCCCGCCAGCGGGTTCCACAGCGCTTGCGGGAACGGCGACCTCGGTACGTCGAACACCAGCCCCTCGGCGGACCCCAGGAAGTACACGTGGAACATGACCGCCATCTCGGCCGCGGAGAGCTGCTCGGGCGCGGCGAAGAAGCTCCGGCTGAAGACCTCGAAGGCCAGGTGCCGGGCGGTGGCCGGGAAACCGGTGACCTCCAGCAGTTCCCGGGCGCTGCGGTGCCCCATGCGTTCGTGCACCCCGGGCACGTCCACGTCCAGGAGTTGGAGCACGGCTGGGAGGTTCACCCCGGCGAGCTCCGTCAGAGGGAAGCTCGGGCTCGTCGCGGCCAGGGCGAACGCGTTCAGCGGCGGGGTGGAGGGCAGTCCCGAGAACCGGTCCCTGGCACCCGAGCTGTGCACCAGCGGGTAGTCGGGCAGCGCGACCAGGCCGTCCAGGTCCGGGTCGGCCCGTCTGAGCAGACCGCGCAGGTTGTAGTACTGCCGGAAGAACGCGTGGAAGCCCCGGCTCATCGTGGCGGTGCTGCCGTCGGCCAGAGTCGTCTCCCATCCGAGCAGGCGGCCCCCCAGACCCGGCTCGCGCTCCAGCAGCACCACCTCCACATCGCGCTCGGCGAGTCCGCAGGCGGCGGCCAGCCCGGCGATGCCGCCGCCGACGACCGCGACGCGCGGCCTGTGCTCGGGGCGTGGACCGACCGGAGGCGGTGCCAGCACGGGTTCGGCCCGCGGGTCCCTCACATCGGGGTTCACCGTGCTCCCTTCGGTGCAGCGGGCTCCTCCCCGCAGTCCGCACCGGGAGGGGAACCGGCTTCGGAGGAACCGGACACCGGGCCGGTCTCCCCGGGGCCCGGGCACCGTAGCGGCCTGCGCCCGACGAAGGTGTGCGTGATCCCGTACTGCCATCCGGGCAGGGGGGCGCTCGCCACCGACTCCAGGCCGACCGCGCGCATCCTCCCCAGCAGAGCGGAGCGCCCGTCGAATTCCAGAACGCTCCGCCACAGGTAGCGGAACAGGTCCGCGCGTCCGGCCAGGGCCCGCCCCGCCGGTATCACCACGCTCCAGCACACCGCCGTCCACACGGCCTGGGCGGAGACCGAATCGGCCACCGAGTACTCGTGCAGGGCCAGCCGCCCGCCCGGGGCCAGAACCGAGCACACCGATTCCAGAAAGACGTCCGGGTCGGGGACGTTGCGTACCAGGTAGGCCGCGAAGACCGCGTCGGCGGGGCCGCCCAGCAGTTCCCGCGCCCACTCCGCGGTGATGTCCTCCGCCCGGGAGAGGTGGAAGGTGACGTTCGCCGGCCATTCCTTGGCCGCGGCGGCCCTCAGCATGCCCTCGGAGGCGTCCACACCGACGATCCTGGCCAGCGGGTACTCGCGTAGCAGGGCCGCGGTGGAGGCGCCCGTGCCGCAGCCCAGGTCCATCAGGAGCAGGCCCTTACCCCGGGCGGGCAGCCGCAGCCTCCGTGCCGACGTGCGCAGATCCCGGTGGTAACCCGGGTTGGCGGCGACCAGCCGGTCGTAGGCGGAGGCGGCGTTGTCGAACTCGTCCGTCACCGCCCCGGTCTTCATCAGCCCGGTCGGGGTGGTCAATGGTTCCTCCAAGGGTGGCAGGGGCCGGGCGGGGAGCCCTGAGCTCCTCCAAGGGGCATGCTTGTGGACATGGCCGACTACGACGTGGTGATCATCGGAGCCGGAGCCGCAGGGCTCACCCTGGCCGATCGCATGGGGGAGGTCAACCAACGACGCGTGTCCCCGCTGCGCGTGGCGCTGGTGGAGCCTCCTCCCGGTCCCCATACCCCGCCGCCCCGGACGTGGTGCTTCTGGGAGCCGGACGGAGGGCCCTGGGACCGGCTGCTGGCCGCACGCTGGGAGGACCTCGCGATCGTGGGTCCGGACGGGGCCGAGTACCGATCCTCGGCGGCGCCCTACGTCTACAAGATGCTTCGTTCCGCCGACGTCCAGGCGCACGTACGCGCCACCGCGGACGAGCACGTCGAACAGAGGGAGCTGTACGTTCAGCGAGTCGCCGACGGTACTGACCACGCCACTCTCACGGCCCTGGGGCCTGACGGCGGCCGGGTGGTCCTCACCGCGCGCTGGGTGTTCGACTCGCGTCCGCCCTCTCCGGCGCCCGCGGGCCGCACCCACCTGCTCCAGCACTTCCGCGGCTGGTTCGTGCGCACTGCCGAGGACTCCTTCGACCCCGCCGCGGCGGTGCTCATGGACCTTCGCCCGCCTCAGCCCCGGCACGGGGTGGCCTTCGGCTACGTGCTCCCCCTGTCCACCCGCGAGGCTCTGGTGGAGTACACCGAGTTCGGCCGTACCTCCCTCACCACCGCCGAGTACGACCTGGCGCTCAAGGACTACTGCGAGCGTGTGGGCCTGCCCGAAGTCGAGGTCACTGCGACCGAACAGGGTGCGATCCCGATGACCGACGCGCGCTTCGCGACCCGCGCCGGGCGGCGCCTGTTCAGGGTGGGCACCGCCGGGGGCGCGACGAGACCGTCCACCGGTTACACGTTCAGCGGGGTGGGACGGCAGGCCGCGGCGATAGCCGAAGCCCTGGTACACGACCGGGTACCGGTGCCGCCGGTCCCGCACCGCCCCCGCCACCTGGCTATGGACGCCGTCATGCTGCGGGCCCTGGACAGCGGCCGGGTGTCGGGCGCTGACTTCTTCACCCGTCTCTTCTCGGCCAACCGCTTCGGTGACGTGCTGGCGTTCCTCGACGGGGAGTCGGGGCTCGCCCGTGAACTGGCCATGGGCTTGTCCACTCCGGTCGCCGCGATGACGCTCAGCACGGCCGACCATCTGTGGTACTCCCTGCGCTCCCGTGCCACTCCCTGATGGCGGACAGGACGGACACGGCCTCGGTGAGGGAGCCGAGGTGCCCGTCCGCCACCCTCAGCGCAGAACCTGCGTCCCGCCAACCCGGCCCCGCCGTGTACAGGGCTGTGCGCTCAGGCGCGGAAACCGTGCTGCGCGCGGTCGTGACCAGGGTTTCGGCGTCGTGCGGACCGCTGTTGTGACACCACAGGACCACCGCGCGCGGGCCCACTCGGCGTACGGCGCGCACCGTCGCCTCGGTGGGGGTGCAGGGCCCCAGGACGCGGTGTGCCAGTCCTGCTTCGCGCAGAGCGGCGGCCAACGCCTCCACCGGCAGGCTGTGCATCTCGTGCGGTACGCAGGCCAGGACGACCGGCCGTTCCCGGCCGCCGGACGGCGGAGGCGGTCCGGGCACGCGGCGCAGGACCGAGGACACACACCATGAGAGGAGGTGCTCCACCTCGATGTAGCGTTGCGTCTCCTCCCATTTGCGCCCCATCCCGTACAGCAGCGGCATCGCCAGGTCCTCCCAGGTCAGGACGGTCCCGTAACGTGCCACGGCTTTCTGCAGAAGGCTTTCGACGAGGTCGGAGTCCATGCGCATGGCGGCTCTGGTCAGCCCCTGGAGCGTGGGGGAGGCGGTTCCCAGCGCCGTGGCCCGCACTTCGCTTCGCGGCTCCGGGAGCATCGGCGGTGCGGCGGTGCGCGCGGTGAGGACCTGGCGCGCGGCCGCGGCCGCGGGCATGCCCTCGCCGACCAGACGGCACAGCTCCCGGAGACGGGCGACATCGGCGGGGGAGTAACGCCGGTGCCCTCCCGGGCTGCGTTCACGCGGGCCGACCCCGTAGCGCCGGTCCCAGCTGCGCAGGGTGGTCGGTGCTATCCCGAGCAGCCGTGCCGTGGCCCCCGGGCTGAGTGCGTCCATCATGGCGCCCCAACACGTTGCGAAATCGGTGCGACTTGTGACACAGGCCGCTGACCTCTGACTCTAGTCCTGAGAGCACCGAAAGGGGCAACGACATGGAACTGGACACCACACGTCGGGCGGACCGGCGCCTGGACCTCGTCTACCGCATCGGGGCCGGGTTGACCGGGCTTGTCCTGGTGGGCTTCGGTAGCGCGGGGCTGATGATCAGGCTGCCGCTCTTCGACACCCAGGGCGAGGTCATCGCGGGGCTGTCGACGAACGGCGCACTGAGCTTCATCTCCATCGCCATCGGTTCCCTCCTCGTGGGGGCGGCGATTCTGGGCGGGAAGTTCGCGTCCACGGTGTGCGTCGCGGTGGGTGCGGCCTTCGTGGTCAGCGGACTGGTGAACCTTTACCTGATGAGTACGGACTTCAACGTTCTGGCCTTCTCCATGCCCAACGTGATCTTCAGCTTCGTGGTCGGCCTCGTGGTCATGACCTTCGGCATGTACGGCCGGTTCAGCGGAGGCTTGCCGGAGGACAACCCCTTCCAGAGGCACCGCCACCCCGATCCCTCCACCGGGGACGAGGGGCGGGAGACCGGTTCGACGGGGGAGGACCGCGTTCGGGGCCACGGGGCGAACCGACTCGCGGGCCCGCGGGGTACGGCCGCCGGTGTCCCCGGTCCGCGCTCCGCGGCGCGGGAGGACAGCGCCGAGGAGTTCCGGGGATGAGTGCTGCCACGGGGCGCCTCGCCCTGGTGACGGGGGCCAGCGGCTACATCGGCGGTCGTCTGGTCCCGGAGCTGCTGGACGCCGGGTACAGCGTCCGTTGCCTGGCCCGGACCCCGGACAAACTACGTGATTACCCCTGGCGGGACCGCGTCGAGGTGGTCCGGGGCGACGTGGTCTCCGGGGAGGGCCTGCTGGAGGCACTGTCCGGTGTGGACGTGGCCTACTACCTGGTCCACTCCATGGGCGGTGGCCGCGACTTCGTCAACACGGACGCCGAAGGCGCGAGGCGGTTCGCCGAGGCGGCCGGGGAGGCCGGGGCCGGACGCGTCATCTACCTCGGGGGGCTGGCGCCGGAGCACGTCGAACTGTCAGAGCACATGGCCTCGCGTGAGGAGGTCGGGCGGATCCTGCTGGATGCGCCGGTGCCTGCCGTGGTGCTGCGCGCCGCTGTCATCCTCGGGTCCGGATCGGCGTCCTTCGAGATGCTGCGGCACCTGACGGAGCGCCTTCCCGCGATGACCACGCCCCGGTGGGTGCGCAGCCGGGTGCAGCCCATCGCCGTTCGGGACGTGCTGCGCCTGCTCGTACGCGCGGACGAACTCCCGGAGGAGACCAACCGGACCTTCGACATCGGCGGACCCGAGATCCTCAGCTACGCGCAGATGATCCAGAGGTTCGCCGCTGTGGCGGGGCTGGTCCGCCGACTGATCCTTCCGGTGCCGGTTCTGTCCCCGGGGTTGTCGAGCCTGTGGGTCGGCCTCATCACACCGGTTCCGCCGTCGGTAGCCCGGCCGCTGGTGGAGTCGTTGCGGCACGACTCGGTGACGGCGGAAGACGATCTCGCCCGGCTTCTGCGCGATCACGAGCGCATCGGGTTCGACGAGGCGGTGCGCCTGGCGTTGCGGCGCATCGACGAGGACCGCGTGGACACGCGCTGGTCCTCCGCCGCGTGGCCCAGCGCACCGTCCGACCCGTTGCCGACCGACCCCGACTGGGCCGGGGGCAGCCTGTACACCGACCGCCGGGCGCGTCACGTCGACGCCGCCCCATCGGAGCTGTGGCGGGTCATCGAGGGTATCGGCGGTGAACGCGGCTGGTACTCGTGGCCGCTCGCCTGGGCCGCGCGCGGCTGGATCGACCTCGCGGTGGGCGGGGTGGGCCTCAGACGCGGCCGCCGCGATCCCGAGCGCCTGCGGGTAGGGGACTCGTTGGACTTCTGGCGGGTCGAGGAGGTCGTCCCCGGCGAACTCCTGCGGCTGCGAGCCGAGATGCGCCTGCCGGGCCTGGCCTGGCTGGAACTGCGCGTGGGGAGCCAGGACGGACGCACGGTGTACTGCCAGCAGGCCCTGTTCCATCCGCGCGGTCTGCTGGGGCACCTGTACTGGAAGGCGGTCACGCCCTTCCACGGGATCGTTTTCGGGTCGATGGCCGACAACATCGCCGCCCGGGCGGCGGACACCGACGAACCGGCCGTACGCACCTGAACCACGGGGCGGGGCCGGACCGGCCCCGCCCGGCGTGACCTGGTCCGGCTGTGCGTTATCGTATGGGGGCAATTGGCTAGAATTTCAAGAAGCTTGGATTTCTAGCAAAATGCTGGACCCTACCCGCCTACCCGGAAGGACTCCCGCCGTGAGGGAACGACACGAGCCGCCACGTAGACGATCACGCTGGTGGGTCGGCGCGGCTCTGCTGGTCAGCCTGATCTGGCTGCTCGGCGCGGGCCCCCTGGGGGCGTTCCTCGGCAAGCTCGGGGAAGTCCAGACCAACGACCCCGGCGCGTTCCTGCCGGTCGGAGCCGAATCCACCGAAGCCGCGGAACTCGCCGAGGACTTCGATCGGGGCGACACCGTCCCCGCGATCGTGGTCCTGTCCGCCGACCGCGAGCTCACCGACACCGACCTCGCCGAGGCGGGCGCCCTGGCGGAGCGAATCGGTGCCGAGTCCTGGGCCACCAGCCAGGTCATCGGCCCGATCCCGGGCACCGAGGACCCCTCCGTCGCCCAGCTCGTCGTTCCGATCGGTGAACGCTTCGACACGGGCGACTCCGTGGCCGAACTGCGCGCACTCCTGGCCGATGACCCCCTCCCCGGAATCCAGGCCCAGGTCACCGGGCCCGCCGGGTACGCGGCCGATCTCGTGGCGGCCTTCGGCGGCATCGACTCCACCCTGCTGATCGTCGCGGTCGTCGCGGTCCTGGTCATCCTCATCGCGGTCTACCGCTCACCCCTGCTGCCGGTCCTGGTGATCGTCGCCTCCCTGCTGGCCTTGGGACTCTCCGGGGCACTGGTCTACGCCGCCGCCGACACCGGTCTGGTCAGCCTCAACGGCCAGAGCCAGGGCATCCTGTTCATCCTGGTCGTGGGCGCCTGCACCGACTACGCGCTGCTGCTCGTCGCCCGCTACCGGGAGGAACTGGCCGCCCGGGAGCGCGTGCCCGAAGCGGTCCTCGCCGCGGTCCGGGGCGTCACCGGACCCATCCTCGCCTCCGGCGGAACCGTCATCCTCGGCCTGCTCTGCCTGCTCGCCGCCGACCTCGCCTCCACCCGCAGCCTTGGCCCCGTGGTCGCCATCGGGGTGGCCGCCGCGATGCTCTCCGCGATGACCTTCCTGCCCGCCGCCCTCGCCCTGTGCGGTCGGGCCGCCTTCTGGCCCACCGCCCCGCACCACACCCGCCACGAGGAGGGCCAGAGCACCGACCAGGTCCTGCGGCAGCACCCCTTCTGGGGTCGCATCTCCGCCGCGGTCGCCCGCCGCCCGCGTGCCTACTGGCTGGGCACCACCGCCCTGCTGATCGCCGCGGCCGTGTTCGCGCCCCAGTTCAGCGCGCAGGGCACCGGACAGGCGGAGATCTTCCGCACCCAGGTCGAGGCGGTGGACGGCCAGGAAACACTCACCCGCGGATTCGGCGCCGAGTCCAGCGCCGCGCCCGCACTCGTGGTGGCCGACGAGGCGTACCTGGACGAGGTAGTGGCCGCCGCCGAGAGCCTGCCCGACGTCGACGGTGCCGCCCCGGTCACCGAACCCGGACCGCCCGCGGGCCAAACCCCCGGCGAGGACCCCGCGCCCCTGGTGGAGGACGGCCGCATCCTGGTCGAAGTGGTGCTGGCCGCCGACCCCGAATCCCCCGAGGCGGTGGCGGCCGTGCGCGGACTGCGCGCCGAGCTGAGTTCGATCGAGGGGGCGAACGCCCTGGTGGGCGGGGTCAGCGCCACCGACCTCGATACCCTGGAGACCGCGCAACGGGACTTCGTCGTGGTCGTGCCACTGGTGCTGGTGGTCGTCTTCCTGGTCCTGATCCCGCTGTTGCGGTCGCTGGTGGCCCCGCTGCTCCTGATGGCCGCCAACGTACTCTCGTTCGCCGCCGCCCTGGGGGTGGGCACTCTGGTGTTCGACCACGTCCTCGGCCTACCCGGAGCGGACCCGGTGGTGCCGCTGTTCGCCTTCGTGTTCCTGGTGGCGCTGGGGATCGACTACAGCATCTTCCTGATGTCCCGGGCCCGCGAGGAGACCCTCACCCGCGGGCACCGCGAAGGTGTCCTGCGGGCGCTGACGGTGACCGGAGGGGTGATCACCTCAGCCGGGGTGGTGCTGGCCGCGACCTTCGCCGCGCTCGCCGTGATCCCGCTGCTCTTCCTGCTGCAACTGGCGTTCCTGGTGGCCTTCGGGGTGCTGGTGGACGCGCTGCTGGTACGGACGCTGCTCATCCCCGCCCTGTCCCTGGACGTGGGGCCGCGCCTGTGGTGGCCGGGCCGGGCGGCCCGAACCGGTGACGGGCCTCGGCCCGACTCCGCATCCGCGTCCCCGCCCCTCATCGCTACCGCCGCTACAACAACTCGCCCGGAAGCTCCCGGTAGGCCTGACTGATCTTGCGGATCAGGTCCGGCCGGGGAAGGCTCACCCCGTCGATCGAGCCCACCGGCCGGACCCCGTTGACGGCATTGGTGACGAAGGCCCCCGCGGTCCGGGTGGCCGCCACAGCCGCCAGGGGGCGGGTGGAGACCGGGATCCCGAGCGCCTCGGCGGCCTGGTCGACCAGCCGCATCGTCACCCCGGGCAGGCAGGGGGCCTGCGGCCAGACCAGCCCTGACCCGTCCAGGAAGCCGATGTTCCAGGTGGGGCCCTCGGAGACACGGCCGTCCACACCCGTGAACAGGGCGTCGTCGAACCCGTCCAGCTGGGCCGCGCGCCGTTGCCGGATCGCCCCGAACAGCCCGGTGCCCTTGACCATCGGGGTGTCCCGCGAGAACAGGCGGGTACCGAGGTGGATCGGCGGCGGGACGGCCCCCGGGGCCGAACGGGTCGTCACCAGGATCTGGGGCAGGGCCCGGGCACTGGGGTGACCCAGATCCAGGGCGGGGTCGTAGACGGTCACCCGGACCACGGCGGGCGAGGGGTGCGCACGCGCTGAGCGGCGCGCGAGTTCGCGCACGCGCGGGATGTCGAGTTCGGTGCCGAAGAGGGTCGCGCAGTCCCGGCTCAGGCGCTCCACGTGCAGATCCAGACCGCGCACGCGTAGGTCCGTGACCAGCATGGTCGTGAAATGCCCGTAGCCGTACAGGGCGAGACCGGCGAGTTCTCCCGTGCTGACGGGGCGTCCGTTCAGTTCCATTACGGGCACCATTCTGGCACTTCGGGACCTCTGGCAGCAGGCGGTTGGGCGGCCGGGTCCGGACGGAGAAGGGCCCGGGTCCATCGGCGCCCCGGACCGGTCTCAGGTGCGGGAACCCCGCTCCAACTCGATGAACGCGGTGACCAGCTGGTCCTCCGAGGTGTCCAGGTACTCGGTGAGTTCGGCGGCCGCGGTCTCGGCATTCCCCTCGACCAGCGCCAGGTGGATGCGCCGGTTCCACTTGAGGTAGGGGTCGTGGAACTCACGGGGCGCGGCCATCACGTGGAACACCAGCCGGGTCTCGGCCAGCACCTGCCTCATGAACTCGTTGATCCGCTCACTCCGCGCCAGAGCGGCGAGCGCCTCGTGGAAGCGCATGTTCGCGCTGCCCATCCGCCACCAGTCCTCCTCGGCCCGGGCCCGCTCGCCCTCGTCGACGGCGGCGCCCACGGCGCGCACCAGTTCCGCCGGGGCGTCGCTCGCCCCGCGCACGGCGGGAAGTTCCAGGGACCTGCGCGCATTGAACAGATCGCGAACGTCTTCGCTGGTGGGGCGGTTGACGAACACCCCCCGGTGCATGTGGTGCACGAGCAGGCGCTCACGGCTCAGGAGCCGGAAGGCCTCACGCAGCGTGTTCCGGGAGACCTGGTACTTGCGGCTGAGCTTCTCCTCGGACAGGCGCACGCCGGGGGCCAGCGCACCGTCGATGACGAAGGTGCGCAGCAGGTCGGCGACGCGTTCGGCCTGGCTGGTGGGCCGCGCCAGGGCGGGCGCGGGCAGCCGGTCGATGTGGTCCTCGGTCGCCGTCACGTGAGCCCCTTCGACTGCTTCGTGCGTGCCCGCACCAGGCGGGGTGGTCCCACCAATGTTACGTACCGGGGGGCGCTGGGATTTTACTGACCTGTCCCTTACCAAGCCCGCGCGATTGAAGTATTGTTCAACAATCCAACGATGATGTTGGTCACCAGGACCGTTCGATCTCCCCACACTGGAGAAAGCCATGGGCGACAAGCCCCCCGCACCCGCTCCCGCGCCGGTACGCCCCCGATTCGGCCGCGTAGCTCTGAGCAGCGGTCTCCTCGGCGCCATGTTCCTGATGGCCACCAGCGCCGTCGGCCCCGGATTCATCACCCAGACCACGACCTTCACCGCACAGCTCGGAGCCGCGTTCGCCTTCGCGATCCTGGTTTCGATCCTGGTCGACATCGCTGTGCAGCTGAACATCTGGCGGGTCATCGGCGTCTCGAACATGCGCGCCCAGGACCTGGCCAACAAGGTGCTCCCCGGGGCCGGTTACCTGCTCGCCGTCCTCATCGTCTTCGGCGGCCTGGTCTTCAACATCGGCAACATCGCCGGCACGGGCCTGGGCCTCGACGCCATGATCGGCCTCGACCCGCGTGTCGGCGCGGTCCTCTCGGCCGTGGTCGCGATCGTCATCCTGGCCGTCAAGAGCCTGGGTGTGGCCCTGGACCGCATACTCGTGGTCCTCGGCGTGCTCATGATCGCTCTCACCGCCTACGTGGCCTTCGTGTCGAACCCGCCGGTGGGCGAGGCCCTGCGCCAGTCCGTGCTGCCCGAGGCGGCCAGCAGCGACCTCTTCCTCGCCACCATCACCATCATCGGAGGCACGGTCGGCGGCTACATCACCTACGCGGGCGCCCACCGCCTCATCGAGCAGGGCAGGGGTGGCCGCGAGAACATCGCCGCCATCACCCAGACCTCCGTCACCGGCATCATCGTCACCGGCATCATGCGGGTTCTCCTCTTCCTCGCGATCCTCGGCGTGGTTTCGGGAGGCGTCGCGATCATGGACTCGCCCAACCCTTCGGCCGAAGCCTTCTACCAGGCCGCCGGAGAGGTCGGCATGCGCCTGTTCGGCATGATCATGTGGGCGGCTGCGGTCAGCTCCGTGATCGGCGCCTCCTACACCTCCGTCTCCTTCGTCACCACGTTCTCCCCGTGGCTGGAACGCCACAAGGGCAAGCTGGTCACCGGCTTCATCGGGATCTCCCTGGCGATCTACCTGATCTCCGGCCAGGCTCCCGTCACACTGCTGGTCATGGCGGGCGCCCTCAACGGTGTGATCCTTCCGGTCGGCCTGGGCCTGCTCCTGTGGGTGGCCGCACGCCACTCCCGCACCTTGCTCGACGGCTACCGCTACCCGCGCTGGCTGATCGTCATCGGCGTCGCGGCGTGGCTGCTCACCGCCTACATGGCGGTCAACTCCCTCGGCGGTATCGCCGCCCTCTGGCAGTAGCCCCGGCAGACCCGCCGGGACAGTCCCGTAACACCCGGCACAGTGGTGGTACCGGCACAACGGAGTGCGGGTGCCACCACCGGGTACGAGAACCAGGAAAGAGGAGCAGTACGTTGCGTATCGACCTCAACTCCGACCTCGGTGAGAGCTTCGGCCGCTGGGAACTCGGCGACGACCAGGCCCTGCTCTCCATCGTGACCAGTGCCAACGTCGCCTGCGGCTTCCACGCCGGCGACCCCTCGGTCCTGCGCCGCACCACCGCCGAGGCCGCCGCGCGCGGGGTCGCCGTCGGCGGGCACGTGGCCTATCGGGACCTCGCCGGGTTCGGCCGCCGCTTCGTGGACGTGCCCCCCGCCGAACTCACCGACGAAGTGCTCTACCAGCTCGGCGCCCTGTCCGCCTTCACCGCACTGACCGGGGACCGCATCCGCTACGTCAAGCCGCACGGAGCCCTGTACAACGCGATCGTCCACCACGAGGACCAGGCCGCTGCGGTCGTCGAGGCCGTTCGCGCCTTCGACCCCGACCTCCCCGTCCTCGGCCTGCCCGGCTCGCGCTTCCTGGAGAAAGCAGAGAAAGCGGGCCTGCGCACCTACCGCGAGGCCTTCGCCGACCGCGCCTACACCCCGCAGGGCACCCTCGTCTCACGCCGCGAACCCGGCTCAGTCCTGCACGACCCCAAGGCCATCGCCGCCCGCTGCCTGCGCATCGCCCGGGGCGAACCGATCGAGGCCGTGGACGGCACCGAGATCCTCGTCGAGGCCGACTCCCTGTGCGTGCACGGTGACAGCCCCGGAGCCGTGGACATCGCCCGCGCCGTGGCCGACCTGCTTCGCGCGCAGGGTGTGACCATCGCCCCGTTCGCCGCGGCCCCGTCCGCCCCCGCTTCGTTCACCACTGCTCCGTCCACCTCCTCCTGACCGAGCCCGTCCTGATTTGGAGCCGTTCGTGCGCGTCCTGAAATGCGCAGACACCGGGGTACTGGTGGAGGTCGCCGACCTCGCCCAGGTCATCGCCCTGGGTGCCGCTTTGGAAGCGGATCCGCTACCCGGCGTCGCCGACGTCGTTCCCGCCGCCCGCACCGTCCTGCTGCGGCTGGAACCCGGCACCGACCCGGCCGGGGTCACCGCGGCCGTCACCGGGATTCCACTGTCCGCCGAGGCCAGCCAGGGTGTCGGAGAGACCGTCACCATCCCCGTCCACTACGACGGGGAGGACCTCGACGACATCGCCGAACTCACCGGACTCAGCCCGCGAGAGGTCGTGCGCGCCCACACCTCGGCCACATGGACGGTCGCGTTCTGCGGGTTTGCCCCCGGCTTCGGTTACCTGGTCGGCGACGACCCGCGCCTGCACGTTCCCCGCCGAGGCGAGGCCCGCACCCGTGTCCCCAAGGGTTCCGTCGCCCTGGCCGGGGAGTTCACCGGCGTGTACCCGCGCAGCTCCCCGGGAGGGTGGCAGTTGCTTGGCCGGACCGACGCGGTGACCTGGGACCTGGACCGGAATCCGCCGGGCTTGCTGCGGCCGGGTGTGCGCGTGCGCTTCGAGGAGGTCGTGTGAGCCCGCAGACCAAGCGCCGACAAAGCGTGCTCTCGCCGACGGGGCAGGCCTTTCCAACGCAGGGCGGACGGACCGCCGCGGCTTTGGAGATCCTGGAGACCGGCCCGATGACCACCGTGCAGGACGCGGGACGCTTCGGCCACGCCGCCCTGGGTGTGGGGCGTTCCGGCGCGGCCGACCTCGACTCCTACGCTCTCGCCAACCGCCTCCTCGCCAACCCCCCGGGCGCAGCCGCTCTGGAGACCACGCTCGGCGGGCTCAGGGTTCGGGCGCACGGGGCGGTCACGGTCGCGGTGACCGGAGCCGAGGCGCCGGTCCGGGTGAACGGTCGCGGCGCTGCGGTCAACGAGGTCCTGCACCTGCCCGACGGCGCCGAATTCGCCTTGGGCGCACCTGCCCGCGGTCTGCGCTCCTACCTGGCTGTACGCGGGGGAGTGTCGGTGCCTCCCGTGTTGGGCTCACGCAGTACCGACGTGCTCGCCGGTCTCGGGCCCGCCGTCCCCCGGGCCGGGGACGTACTCCCGGTCGGTCCGGCCCCCTCGACCTTTCCGAACCTGGACCACGTCCCGGTCCGGGCGGTGGGCGGGGACCGGGTGAAACTGCGGGTCGAGCTCGGCCCGCGTGAGGACTGGTTCACCGAGCGGGCCCTCGCGGCGCTGCTGTCCGGCGACTACGAGGTGACCTCCCGCAGCGACCGGGTGGGCGCCCGACTGGCCGGGCCGACCCTGGAGAGGTCGCGCGAGGGCGAACTGCCCAGCGAGGGCATGGTCGCCGGGGCACTCCAGGTACCCCCGGGCGGGGAACCGGTGCTGTTCCTCGCCGACCATCCGGTGACCGGCGGCTACCCGGTGGTGGCGGTGGTGTGCTCCGCTGACCTGTGCAAGGCCGCCCAGGCTCGCCCGGGAACACGTATTCGGTTCGTTCTGTGAGCGCATGCCGTACGAGCAGGTGTGGTGAGGAGAAGCCGATGAAACCCACCGAACTCTCTCCGGCCCAGGCCCGCGCCCTGTTCCGCGGCGGCCTGCGCGTACCCACCTCCGGGTACAGCCCCGGGTACGCGCAGGCCAACCTGATCTCCCTGCCACGGGACCTCGCCTTCGACTTCCTGCTCTTCGCCCAGCGCAATCCCAAGGCCTGCCCGGTGCTGGACGTGACCGAGCCGGGAGAGGTGTCGGCCTCGGTGTTCGACGGGGACCTGCGCACGGACCTGCCCGCCTACCGGGTGTACCGCGACGGGAAGCTCGTTGAGGAGTGCGCCGACGTCACCGACCTGTGGCGGGACGACCTCGTGTCCTTCCTCATCGGGTGCAGCTTCACCTTCGAGACCCCGCTGTTGGAGGCCGGGGTGCCGGTCCGCCACATCGAGGCCGGCACGAACGCCGCCATGTACGAGACCGATCGGCCCTGCCGATCGGCCGGACGCTTCTCCGGGCCGCTCGTGGTGTCCATGCGTCCGATCCCGGCCGGTCAGGTCGCTGACGCCGTCCGGATTACGTCCCGTTACCCGGCGGTGCACGGGGCACCGGTGCACGTCGGAGATCCCGCTGCTCTGGGCATCGCGGACCTGGACCGGCCCGACTACGGTGACCCGGTGGAGGTCAGGAAGGGCGAGGTACCGGTGTTCTGGGCCTGCGGGGTGACCCCGCAGGCCGCGGTGATAGCCTCCGCCCCCGAGTTCGCCATCGGCCACGCGCCCGGCCACATGGCGATTACCGACGCCAGGGACACCGAGTACCAGGTGCCCTAGCCGCCGGTCGCTCCGGAGCCCGGCTCTAGCGTTCCTCTGGGGCTGGCCCCGGAGCGTCGGGGAAGGACTGGTCGGAACGGTTCTGCCCGCCCCGGAGCCGGGCACCCTGCCGTTCCCGCGGGGCCTTCTCCCCTTCCCGGCCTCCGCCCTCTTCCTGATCCTGGCCCCGGTCCTTCTCTTCTGGGGCTGGGACATCGGACTCCGACCGCTCGGACCGGCACATGGGACCGCCTCCAGGGGTATCGACTGGCCCCCAGCGTAGAAGCCCCTCCGGGGCCGGGCCTTCGAACGGTCCCTCTGTCAGGTGGTCCGGAATCCGTCCGCGGTAAGGGCGCTCAGTCGGCCGTCGCGCATCTCCAGCACCTGCTTTGCCGAGCCCAGGTACTCGGTGTCGTGGGTGACCAGCAGGGTCGCCACGTCGAACGTCCTGGTCGCCTCACCCAGCAGTTCCATGATCCGAGCGCCCCGTTCGTGGTCCAGCGCGGCGGTCGGCTCGTCCACCAGCAGCACGCTCGGGCGCCCCGACAGCGCGCGGGCGATGTTCACCCGCTGGCGCTCACCACCGGACAACTGGTGCGGGAGCCGCTGCTCCTTACCGGACAGCCCCACCGCGGCCAGGGTCTCCCTCGCCGACGTCCGTGCCTCGCGCAGCGAACGCGCACGCATGTGATCGGTGACCATCAGCTGTTCCACGGCGGTCAGCGAGCTGATCAGGTTCGGCTGTTGGAAGACGATCCCCACCTCGGTCAGGCGTAGTTCGGCCATCTCCCGGGGCCGCAGCCCCAGAGTCTGGATCCCGCCGACCGTCACCCGGCCGGAGTCCGGCCGGATGAGGGTCGCGGCCACCGCCAGCAGGCTTGACTTACCCGAACCGGAGGGGCCGACCACCGCGGCCAGCTCACCGGGGGCCACCCGCACCGACACGCGGTCCAGGGCGGTGACCACCCCGTCCCCGTCGGGATAGGTCAGGGTCACGTTGCTCAGTTCCAGGCTCATCGGACGCCTCCCAGGGCGGTCAGCGGGTCAACGGAGGTGATACGGCGGACGGCCAGGACAGCACCGAGCATGCCCAGCACGACCATGGCGGCGACCGGGCCGAGTGTGGTGCCCGCGGTCAGCGCGAAGGGCAGGACCGAAGCAGCCAGGGCACCCAACCCCACCCCCACGGCGCCGCCTACCGCGGTGCCGAGGAGCAGCACGATTAGGGCCTGGGCCAGGGCATCGCGCAGCAGGTAGCGGGTGGATCCGCCCAGAGCCTTGAGAATCGCGATGTCACCACTGCGCTGGATCGTCCACACGGTCAAGAACGCGCCGATGACCAGCGCGGAGATCGCGTAGAGGAAACCCTGCATGGTGACCAGGGAACTGTTCTCGGAGGAGAACGAACCGATCGCCTGGAGGCTGCCGGACAGGGTGGTTGACACCGTGTCGGCCTCCCCGTCCACGGCACCGTCCTCGGCCTCGGTCACGGCCTCCGGGCTCGCCTGGGAGTCGATCCGCGAAGCGATCACATTGGCGATCGGCGCGTCGTCCCCCTCCGCGTGCCGCACCCGGGGGTCGATGCCCTGCCAGACCTCGATGTCGGCCCACACGGCGGGGGTGTGGCTGTAGTGCTCGGTGGGGGCGAGGGCGCTGACGGTCAGCTCGGTACCGGCGACGGTCACGGTGTCGCCGGTAGTGATCCCGAAGTCCTCGGCGATCACCTCGCTGACCACCAGACCGTCCTCGGGCACCAGACCTTCGGGCGCCAGGCGGCCGTCCGAAGACACACCGAACAGCGCGGCGGCGGTGCCGTTGCCGTCCTCCAACTCGACCCGGCTCTGGGTGATGCCGACCGGCTCGGCCCACTCCACCCCCTCGGCGCCGGTCCAGACGTCGAGCTGGGCCCGGGTGACGGTGCTGTCCGCGTAGGACTCCTCCGGGGCGCCGTCCCCGGACGTCCCGAAAGCGATGCGGTCCGCGGGCAGGTTCTGGACCGCTGAGGTGGACTGGTCCGCCAAACCCGCGGTCAGCCCGGACAACAGGACGATCAGCAGGGTGATGAGGGCGACGACAGAGCCCATCAGCGCGAACCGCCCCTTGGCGAAGCGGATGTCACGAAGGGCGACGAACACGGTGGCCCTCCTTCCTGGAAACACTCGGTGGGTTTGTGCTTCCAGCCTCGTCCGGACCAAGATCATCGGCATCGGGCGAACGGAGCGTTCCCCGGGGCGTCCAGGTGGAGCGCGGACTCAACCGAACGATGGATGCCCCGCCCCTCCTCACCGTCGTACGCTGCACTGATGCGGTACAGCAGAATGCGGGCTCCCGAACTGCCCGGGGTGACGACGGTGCTCCGGGTGCTGCGTCTGCTCCTGCACGCCTGCTTCCTGTTCCTGCTCGGGGTCGGCACCCTCCGATATCTGCTCACCCACCTCGGCTCCGACTCGGCCCACCCCCAGTGGACACACGGGGCGGTCGTCTGCGGAGCCGTGCTGCTCGGGGCGGTCTACTGCGCCGGTGCTCTGGTCGTCCGGCACGACGTCCACCGAACCCGCTCCCTCGTCTGGCTCGCGACGGTCACCCTCCTGTGGGCGCTGCTGGCCTTGGCCGGGCCGGACTTCGTGTGGTTGGCCTTCCCCCTGTACTTCCTCCACCTGCACCTGCTGCGAGGGCTCCACTCGGTGGTGGCGGTCGTGGTCATCACCGCCTCCGTGGTTCTCGGGCAGGCCCTGCACGGTGGGGACCTCACCGCCGGCATGGTCCTGGGGCCGGTGCTGGGGGCCGTGTTCGCGGTGGCGATTGCCGCCGGGTACATGGCCCTGCACCGGGAGAGCGAGCGGCGCCGGGAACTCATCGACACCCTCACCCGCACTCGCGACGAACTCTCCGCCGCCCAGCGCCGCACGGGTGTCCTCGACGAACGGGAACGCCTGTCCCGGGAGATCCACGACACCCTCGCCCAGGGGCTGTCCAGCATCGTCCTGCTCCTCCGCGCGGCCGAGAGCGCTCTCCCTCAGGACACCGATCTGGCGGCCACCCGCATCGCCGAGGCCCGAGAGAGCGCTTCCACGAACCTCGCCGAGGCGCGCAGGTTCGTTCGGGACCTGGCCCCGCCCTCGCTGACCGGCGCCAACCTGCCCGAGGCGCTGATCCGCCTCTGCGAACGGGTCAGCCGCACCGACGGGATCGACTGCCGGTTCCGCACCGACGGCACCCCCACCGAACTCCCCTCCGGCTATGAGGTCGCGTTGTTGCGTGCCGCCCAGGCCAGTCTGGCCAACGTCACCGCGCACGCTCATGCCGGCACCGCAGTGGTCACCCTCGGCTACCTGGGGCAGGAGGTCACCCTGGACGTGTACGACGACGGGGAGGGCTTCGATCCGGAGGCGCCGCGCACCCGCGCGGACGGTACCGGCTACGGGATCGCCGCACTCCGGGAGCGCGTGACCGCTCTGGGCGGGGACCTGGAGGTGGAGTCCGCCCCGGGCGAGGGCACCGCCGTGGCTGTCCGACTTCCCCTGACCCATGAGGAGAACCCGTGACCGATCCGACCGACCGTCACCAGGAGAGCAATCTCGGGGGTGCGCGGACCGCTCCGTCAGTGGCCGGGCGCGACCTCCCCCAGGAGCCGCGGCTGCGCATCCTGCTGGTGGACGACCACCCGGTCGTGCGCCACGGACTCAAGGCGATGTTCGCCGAGCGCCCCGACATGGACGTGGTGGCGGAGGCGGCCGACGGCCGGGCCGCACTGGACGTGCTCACCGGTACCGTCGGCACGGGCGGCACCCGAACGCGGGAGACAGAGGTCGACATCGTGCTCATGGACCTGCGGATGGGCGCGGGCATGGACGGGGTCACCGCGATCCGGCACATCACCGAGCTCGACTCCCCGCCGCCCGTCCTCGTCCTCACCACCTACGACACCGACGCCGACATCCTCGCGGCGGTCGAGGCCGGGGCCACCGGCTACATGCTCAAGGACGCACCGCCGGAGCAGCTGTGCGAGGCCGTGCACGCGGCGGCGCGCGGCCAGACAGCGCTGGCCCCCGGCGTCGCGAACCGCCTCATGGACCGACTCCGCTCTCCTCGCCCCGCGCTGAGCGGGCGCGAACTGGAGATCCTCGGACTGCTGGCCCAAGGGCTGTCCAACCGGGCGATCTCCCGCGAGCTGTTCATCAGTGAGGCGACGGTGAAGACCCACCTCGTGCACGTGTTCGACAAGCTCGGGGTGGACAACCGCACCGCGGCCATCACCACGGCGCTGCAGCGGGGGATCATCCGGGTCGACTGAACCCGGTCGATTTCCGAGCCCTCCGTGGTCAGGAGGGCTCCAAGGCCTTCTGCTCAGCGATCGGCTCCGTGCGCAGACCCAGCCGCCGCAGTTCCAGCGCGGCCAGCTCCGTCACCGTGTCGGGGTCGTTCTCCTGCCAGGCCCCGGCGGGGTCCTCGTGCACCGCCATGAGTTGCGTGGGGGAGGCGAGGGACAGGGCGCGCAGCGCGAGCAGTCGGGTCCGCGCCTGGGGAGCGAGCCCGATGAGCTGCTTCGTGCTGGTCGCGCGACTGATCCACCGCGCACGCACGGGCAGCCAGGTAGCGGCCAGCAGGAGCAGCGGCAGGACCGCCACCAGTAGAGGAAGGGTGAGGGCGAGCGAGGACACGCTCTCCTGGAAGGAGTCACCCGCCGCGCTGAGGGATTCTCCGTTCTCACTGAGGCCGGCGAAGGGGGTGGCCAGGGCGTCCCCGGCCAGGGGCACCTGTCGGACGTTCTCAGCCGCGGAGTTCATGTGCTCGGTGAACCCGTCACCGGTGCTGGTCATGAGCTCCCCGGGCCGGTTCAGGGACAGGAGGACCTCGCGTAGGGACAGGGCCGCGGAGATCCACACGAACACCCAGACGAGCGCGAAGAGATCGGATACGAGCTGAAGACAGGCGCGGACGGGGGCGTCGGCGTACAGTTTCACGAAGGCTCCCAGGGGGTGAGGAGGGTGTGGTTTGCGGCGAGGCGACCCACGCTTGCCCGTTACCCGTTTCCGCCCGCAAACACCCGCCCCGCAGCCCTTCTCCCGGCCCCCGGTGCCTTGGAGCTGGTTGCGCGGAAGTGGCCACTCTGCCCCATGCCTCCGGCGTCCCCTTCGGCTCAACGGGGCCCGGAGCCGCAGGGAGCACCCAGGGATCGATCGGGATCTTCACCGGTGCGGCGGACATCTCCGGATCGGGATTCGCGCCCGGGTCGGAGATGCCGGGTCTGACCGCACCCGACCAGACACCTTCGTTTTTTGTCCTAGGACATATTTGTGTATGGTGCGTGCATGCCCGAAGAACCTTCCATCACCGGAGACACCGCCGCCGCGATCGCCGACTCGGTACGTGCCCTGATCGCACAGGGGGAGCTGCGCCCGGGTGAGGTCCTGCCTTCGGTCCGTGGGCTCGCGGCCCGGCAGGGGGTCAACCGCAACACCATCGCAGCCGCCTACGCGGCGCTGTCAGCCGCAGGTGTGGTCGAGACCCGCCGCCGCGGGGGCACGGTGGTACGCGGCATCGTGCCCGTCCCCAGCGAAGGCGCGTCAGCGCCCAAGAACACGGTCAACCTCGCCGACGGCAACCCCGACCCGGCACTCCTACCGCCGCTGCCCGACCTTCAAGGCTACGAGACCGTCCTGTACGGTGCTCCCGGTATCGACGAGTCGCTGAACCACTGGGCTCGGCGGCACATGCTCCCCGACACCGGGGACTCGGGAACCCTCGTGCTGACCCACGGGGCCGTGGACGCTGTGGAGCGTCTGCTGAGCGCCCACCTGACCCGCGGGGACGCCGTCGCGGTCGAGGACCCGTGCTTCCTGTCGAGCATCGGCACGTTCCGCCTCAACGGCTACCGTGCTCTGCCAGTGCCGATGGACGAACACGGCATGAGCACCGAGGGGCTGCGGGCGGCCCTGGAAGCCGGAGCGCGGGCGGTGGTGTGCACGCCTCGGGCACACAACCCGACCGGTGCGAGCCTGACCGGGCAGCGCGCCCGGGAGTTGCGTGCCCTGTTGGCCGAGCACCCGCACGTGCTGGTGATCGAGGACGACCACTTCTCGGCGTTGGCCCGCACTCCCTACCGGCGCATCACCCCGCCCGAATCCACACGGTGGGCGCTGGTGCGTTCGGTGTCCAAGTTCCTGGGACCGGACCTGCGCCTGGGCCTGACCGTGTGCGATGCCGACACCGCGGCCCGGTTGCAGGCCCGCCTGGCGGCGGCCACGTGGGTCAGCCACCTGTTGCAGCACCTGGTCGCCAGGGTTCTCACCGACCCCGCCACACCGGAACGTCTGGAACACGCCGCCCAGGTCTACTCACGTCGCCGCCGGATGCTGACCGATGCGCTGGACGCTCACGGCGTGCCCTGGCTGGCCGGTCCCGACGGCCTCAACGTGTGGCTTCCGCTGGCCGAGGACGCGGAGGCTGCCGTGGTGGAGGAGCTCGCCGAGCACGGGTGGGCCGTGCGCCCCGGATCACTGTTCACCCTGACCCAGCGACCGGCCATCCGCGTCACCACCGCCACCCTGGCCCCCGAACACACCGAAGCTTTCGCCGTACGCCTGTCCGCCACCCTTGCCTCGATCAACTAGGAGAACCCCGTGTTCACTGGACTGAGCGCTTTCCCCCTGACCCCCTTCAACGAGGACCGCTTCGACGAAGCCGCGCACGCCCGGCTCATCACCCGCCTGGTCGAGGCCGGTGTCGACTCGATCGGCGCGCTGGGCTCGACCGGCTCCTACGCCTACCTCGACCGCGACGAGCGCCGCCAGGTCGCCCGGGCCAGCGTGCGTTCGGCGGGCGGGGTGCCGGTGGTGGTCGGTATCGGCGCGCTGCGCACCTCCCACGTGCACGCCTTGGCCGAGGACGCCCAACAAGCCGGAGCCTCGGCAGTGTTGTTGGCCCCCATGAGCTACCAGCCGCTCACCGACGAGGACGTGTTCGAGCTCTACGCGGACGTCACCGCGAGGCTGTCGGTACCGTTGGTGGTCTACGACAACCCGGTCACCACGCGCTTCACCTTCTCCACCGAGCTGTACGCGCGTATCGCCGTCCTGCCCAACGTGGCCGCGATCAAGATCCCCCCGGTCCCGCTCGAGGCGAACGCGGCACGCGAGCGGGTCGAGGCGATCCGCGCGGTCGTGCCCGACCACGTGAGCATCGGTGTGTCCGGGGACGGCACCGCAGCCACCGGTCTGAACGCCGGCTGCCAGGCATGGTTCTCCGTCGTGGGCGGCACCCTGCCCGAGGCGGTGCTGCCGATCGTGCGCGCCGCACGCCAGGGCGACCCCGGGGGTGCCCTGGCCCGCTCCGAGCGCCTGCGGCCGTTGTGGGAGTTGTTCGCCGCCCACGGAAGCCTCCGGGTGACGGCGGCCATCGCCGAACACCTGGGGTTGGTCTCCCCGTCCTGCCTGCCCCGCCCGCTTCTGGGGCTGTCCGCTTCCCAGCGGGAGCAGGTCGTGCGTGTCGTGGAGAAGCTGCACCTGTCATGAGCCGCGCTACCACGCCTCCCCGAGGGGGCCTCGCACGCTAGGTTGTGGCTGCGGCGCCGGCCTACCGCACCCCCGCAGCGGTACCGCTCTGCTGCTGATCGACGTCATCAGGTCTTGGACCGTCCAGGGCGAACCGGCATCCCCGGGGTGAGGGACCCCGCCACCCTGCCTTGGAGCGCGCACCCGGTGCGCGCACTCGGACGCATAGGAGAAGAACGCGGGGGAGCAGCGAACCAAGACCGTTCGGGGTGGGCGCAGCGCCGGGGAGCGGCATCAGTTGTCACTCCCCGGCAGCGGTCAGGAACGGTGCCGGTCCAGGAAGTCCCGGACCGCGGCCCGCCAGGCCTCCGGCGCCTCGGCGGAGACCAGATGGCCGGACTCCACCTCCACCAGTTCGGCGCCCGGGATGCCCGCGGCCAGTTCGCGTGAGAGCTCGAGGGAGGCCAGCCGGTCCAGGGTCGCGGCCACCACCAGGGTGGGCACGGAGATGTCGGCCAGTTCTCCGGTGGTGTCCGCGGCGATCACCAGGTCCACCTGTTCGGGGTGCCCTCGGGGATGAAGCCCGCCAGCCACGCCACCGAGTCCAGATCCAGCGGGACCGTGCTGCGCGGGGTGGCGCCCGAACCGGGAAGATCCGGGGCGACCACCGTGTGTGTCGAGGTCAGATCGTCCGTGAGCGGACCGAAGTTGGCCTCGGCCCCGCCACCGCCGCCGTGCGCGAGCAGCAGGCCGGGGCCGGAGCCCTCTGTGTGGAGAAGTGTTCAACCATGCGGCGACAGTAGGCAGTGACCAAGGCCGCGTAGTTAAGGAACGGGCTGGGCTGTCAACTCCGAGTT